>JAZQWD010000053.1:0-14003 GCA_045632165.1 Acutalibacteraceae bacterium
ATGATTACTTCTTACATTGATTATATAGTACGCCATAATCTTGAAGACTTTAGTCAGGTTGGCTTTATTGGTACACCTTATAAATATTTAACCGAAACAAATAAAAAAGAAGATAAAGAGGTAAACAATTAAAATGGAAAACAGTAAAAAACTTTCATATAAATCAGTAGTGGCACTTGGCTTTTTGGTTTATTTTTTCAGTTATGCAATGCGACTTGATTTTCAGGCATCGATTGTTGAAATTGTACCCGCTCTAAAAATAACCGAAACAATGGCATCAGCCGCACTTACAGGCAGTACAATTACCTATGGTGTAGGTCAGATAATATGCGGTATTATAGGTGACAAGGTTTCGCCCACTAAAATGATAAGTGTTGCTATGCTTGGTACAGTTTTAGTAAATGCTTCGGTTTCGTTTTGTTCAAATATTTGGATTATTACCGCGCTTTGGTGTATTAACGGTGTTTGCCAAGCAATGATTTGGCCGCCCCTTACCCGCTTTATTTCCGAACAGGTGGGTACCGAAAAATATTCTAATGCCGTAACGGTAGCGGGTCTTTCGGTTTCTATAGGTACAATATTTGTTTATTTGTTTGTTCCTGTAGTTTTAAAATATACTATTTGGCGTAACGTTTTCCGCCTTATGGCCGCTTTAGGTATCGTTATGATGGTTATTTGGGTATACGCAACCCGTAACGTTAAAATGGGCAAGGCAAATTCGGTTGCTAAAACTAAGGAAAACAAGAATATTCCTATTTTTAAATTTATAATTTTTGCGGGGCTTATTCCTATATTCCTTGCAATCGCGCTTCAAGGTATACTTCGTGACGGTATTATGGCTTGGCTTCCTTCTCTTGTAGAGTCGGAATTTAAGCTCGGTAAATCATCATCTATTTTAAGTGCGGCAATTTTACCTGTATTCTCTATGATATGCGTATTGATTGCTAACGCGCTTAATAATAAAATCAAGCACGAAGTAAAAACAGCAGCTATTATGTTTGGCTTATCTTTGGTATCTACCGTTCCGTTGTTGTTGGGTATAAAAGCGCCTATGGTTGCTATTGTTTGTATGGCGCTTATTTCGGCAAGTATGCACGGTGTTAACCATATGCTTATTTCCCTAATTCCCAAAAACTTTGCAAAATACGGTATGGTTTCTACCTTTTCGGGTATTTTAAACGCTTGTACATATATCGGTGCGTCAATCGCTTCTACCGGCTTTGCTATGATTTCGGGCAACTCGGGTTGGGGCTCGTTGTACGTTATTTGGTTTGCGGTTGCGCTTCTCGGCACCGCAATTTGTATTTTAAAAATTAAAAGTTGGACAAAATTTCTTGCAAAATAGGGGTAGTTAAAATGTCTTACACAATTAAAGAAAGATTTGAAGTTATAAGTAATGAAATTAATAAGGTTGGCGAAAATGCGGTGAATTATATTGCGGTTGCCGACCCTCACGTTGATGAATATTTAAGAAAAAACGAGGCAGGCGAGCTTCGTGTTTTCGAGGATAAGGAATCAGTCGAAAAGCGTATAACTAATTTTATGAGCCATCTTGAAGAGGCGGTTTTAGTTGCTAATAATAACGATAATATCGACTTTTTTGTTGTTTTGGGTGACGTTTTAAATGCTTACAGTATTCGCGGTAAAGAATCGGTGATAGACACCTTCCATCGCGCACTTTCACCCCTTAAAAATTGTAAAAAGCCCGTTTTATTATCCTTCGGTAACCACGATGATAACGGTTTCCAAACCCTTAATCCCGATATTCCGGCGTTGGTTCCCGAATGGCTTATAAGCGACTGGGATTGGAAGAAGATTATGCTTTCTTATCCCTTTGGCAATAAAATTGTATTTGATAAAAATTATGAATATTCAAAATATTTTTATCTTGATTTAGAAAATAAGAAAACCCGTCTTGTAATGCTTGATACGATGGATATGCGCAGACCCTTTGACGAAAACGGTACCGTTACCGAAATTGTTAACCGTTTACCCCGTTTTTGGTATACAAACGAACAGCTTGATTGGCTTTGCAATCAGGTATTTACTGCGCCCGACGGTTGGGATTATATTATAATGTCTCACATGGGGATCGAGAACGATACAAGTGATAACTGCAAAAACGGTGAAAACCTTCGCAAGGTATTTAAGGCTTTCCAATCACGCGGAAGCATTGCCTTTGATTATACCGATATGAACGGTGAAAACGTTAGTGTAAACGCCGACTTTAGCGAAATTTGTGAAGGTAAAATTACAATGTATAACTTCGGCCACCAACATGCTGAATTGGTACATTACAGCGACGACCTCGATCTTTGGCAGGTTGCAACCGGCTGTGAAAACGCTTGGGGCGGTTGGGGAAGTGCCGGCTATGGTAACAAGGGTTACCATTGGGTACAAATGAAGGACCGCACCGAGGGTACCGAAAACGAGACCTGCTTTGATGTATTTTCGGTTAACCGTGGCATCGCTTATAAATTTAACGTTGGCCCCGGTGAAGATAAAATAATGGAGCATAAATAATGTTAGAAATTATAAGAAGCTTTGAAAAATTTCAAAAAGAAAACACTACAATTTTCCAATTTCCGAATAACCGTAACGTTGTCGGAGCGAAGCTTACTTTGGTTGAGGAATATACCGAGTTTTCGGGCTTGGAGGTTGAGGTTAAATACGCTATCAACGGTGTTATAACCGACCCGATTTCTCTCGGTAAGGCAAAAATCGGTAGCGGCTTAAATCTTGAAATTAATGCCGAAATTCCCACCTGCGCTTCGCATATTTACGTTGTTGCGCCAAACAGTGAGGTTGAATTTTCTGAAATTTTAATTATTGAAGAATTAAGCGAGGAAGTAATTAATTATTACCCCGCATATTTCGATACCGACTTAGGTGAGAATTATATTCTTAATGAAATTTCGGTTTTTACAACTAAAGACGGCTTTAGCCATTATTCGGTTTATACTTCGCTTGACGGTCGCGATTTTGATTTTATTGCAAAAAAATGCGACAGTACCCCTTGCAATTTTGAAACGGGCGATGTTTATGCTTTAAACGGCAAGGAAGCACGTATTATAAGGGTTTATATCGAGTATAATACCGCATCGGTTGAAGCGCTTTTTGATAAAATCGAATTTAAGGGTAAAAAATCGGGTAGCGAAATTAAAACCCGCCCCGAAATTAATATACCTAAATTTGTAGACAGTGAATATAACGTAGAAATCACCGAAAACGATACCTTTAATGCGGTTTACGGCATTATTGAAAGAAGAATCGGTAATAACTACAAAAATTGGTTTAAGTTCGAAATTAAAGAAAACCCGAAGGGTAACGGCTTTGATTATTTTAACCTTTCAAATTGTGACGGTAAAATTTTAGTTACCGCCAATAACGGTGTTTCCTTGGCAGTTGGTGTAAACCATTATTTAAAATATTACTGCAAGGTTAATATTTGTCAGGTTGGCGACCAAGTGAAAATGCCTGCGGATATTATTCTTTTAGATAAGGAAATATTTAAAGAAACAAAAGCTAAGGTAAGGTATTCTTATAACTATTGCACCCTTTCTTATTCTATGGCATTTTGGGGTGAAAACGAGTGGCAAGAAGAGCTTGACTGGTTGGCGCTTAACGGTGTAAACGTTGTGCTTGATGCAACCGCCCAAGAAGAGGTATGGCGAAGATTTTTAACCGATATCGGCTATACCCACGAAGAAATATTAAAATTTATAACAGGCCCCGCTTACTACGCTTGGGCATATATGGCAAATATGTCGGGCTTTGGCGGTCCCGTTCACGATAGCTGGTTTTATGAACGCACCGAGCTTGCCCGTAAAAACCACCTAAAAATGCGTGCTCTCGGTATGTACCCCGTATTGCAGGGTTATAGCGGTATGTTGCCAAATAACATCACCGACCATTTTGGGGATATTGACGTAATTATGCAAGGTACTTGGTGTTCATTTGACCGCCCAATAATGCTTCGTACAACCTCGCCTATTTTCCGTGAATTTGCTGAAAAGTTTTACAAGGCGCAAAAAGAAGTTTACGGTGATTACAGCATTTATTACGCTACCGACCCCTTCCACGAGGGTGGCAACACTTCCGATATGCTACCTCGCGAAATTTCAAGAGAAGTACTTTCGGCTATGCTCGATTTTGATAGGGATGCGGTTTGGATTATTCAGTCGTGGCAGACAAACCCCACTTCGGAATTGTTGGCGGGTCTTGACCTTGTAGAAAACGGCAAGCAACACGCACTTATTTTAGATTTATATGCTGAAAAAATGCCTAACTATAAAAACGGCCACAGCGAAAATCCCGCACACGGCTATTCAAAGGAATTTGACAAAACTCCGTGGGTATTTTGTATGCTTAATAACTTTGGCGGTCGTTTGGGGCTTCACGGTCATTTAGATAATTTGGCTAATTGGATTCCCGAAGCGTATAACAACTGCGATTATATTGCGGGTATCGGTATAACCCCCGAAGCAAGCTTTAATAACCCTGTTTTATACGATTTCCTTTTTGAATCGGTTTGGCGCGACAGCTTTGACGGTGAAATTAAGCCGATTAATCTTAACGAGTGGATATGCGACTATGCCGAAAGACGTTACGGCGGTAAGAGTGATAACGCGAATAAGGCGTGGGAAATTCTTTTGAATACCGTTTATAAGGCAGAGCTTAACAATTTAGGTCAGGGCGCTCCCGAATCGGTTGTAAACTCACGTCCTACGCTTGAGGTTAATCGCCCTGCTTCTTCTTGGGGTAATGCAATTATAAGCTACGATAAGAATGAACTTATAAATGCGGCAAAGCTTTTGCTTTTAGATTATGATAAATTCGGCGGCAGTTTGGGTTACCGTTATGATGTTGTGACAGCTTTACAACAAATTTTATCCAACACCGCACAGGACGTTCATCAAAAAATGGCGGAAGCTTTTAATAATAAAAATTTGGAAGAATTTAAAAAGTGTTCCGGGGAGTTTTTGAAAATTGCTGATTTAATGGATAAGGTGACCGCACAAAGTAAATATTATTTGCTTGGCCGTTGGGTAGAGCAAGCGAAGGCATTGGCAAAAAATGCCGATGATTTTACAAAAATGCTTTACGAATTAAACGCAAAATCGCTTATTACAACTTGGGGTTCGTTTAAGCAATGCGAAAGCGGTGGCCTTAGGGATTATTCTAACCGTCAATGGTCGGGACTTATCGGTGATTTTTATAAAGCCCGTTGGGCGCGGTGGATTAACGACCGCATTAACGAATTAGAGGGAAAACCCTTTGAAGAAAAAATTAATTGGTTCGAATGGGAGTGGCTTTGGGCAAGAAGCGATAAGGAATATCCAAACGTCGAACGCTGTGATAACCTTTTAGAATTAAGCAAAGAAATTTTTTAACAGGTGATATTTATGGAAAAATATTTAAAGAAAATTGAAACCTGCCCTAAAGAAAATATATTCTTTAGTGAGGAAAAGGTAGAAATCGGTAATTTCCCCGCCAATACCGAATGGGGTATTGTAAACTTTTATGAAGACGTTAAGTATCAAGAGGTTTTGGGCTTTGGCGGTGCCTTTACCGAATCTTCGGCTTATCTTTATTCGCTTTTAAGTGAAGAAGATAAAAAGCGCTTTTTAGAGCTTTATTTCGACAAAGAAAAGGGTATTGGCTATAACTTTGGCCGCAGCCATATTAATTCTTGCGACTTTTCACTTTCTATTTATACATCGGTTGATGAAGGCGATAAAACCTTAGAAAGCTTTAATTTAGAGCGTGAAAAGAAGTATATTTTACCCTTTTTAAAGGACGCTTTAGCATATGCACAAGAAGAAATCGTGCTTTTTGCTTCTCCTTGGAGCCCTCCCGCATATATGAAGGACAATAACGATATGCTTCATGGCGGTAAGCTTTTAGAAGAGTATAAATCGGTTTGGGCGCACTATTACGCTAAATATATTAAGGCAATGGCTAATGAAGGTGTGAAAATCAGTGCAATCTCTGTTCAAAACGAGCCCAACGCAAAGCAAACTTGGGAAAGCTGTAACTACTCCCCAGAGGATGAGTGCGAATTTATCGATAAATACTTAATTGATGCACTCGATGAAGAAGGTCTAACCGATATTAAGATTTTAATTTGGGACCATAATAAAGAGTGCGTTTACGACCGCGCAAAGAAGATTTTATCTAATGAGCGTGTTAATAAGCGCATTTGGGCGGTGGCTCACCACTGGTATTCGGGCGACCACTTTGAAGCATTACGACTCGTTCACGAGCAACTCCACAAACCTCTTGTTTGCGGTGAATTTTGCGGCCCTATTACTGAAGACGTTAATGCCTTGGCTGAAAGCTACGGTATTGAAATTTGCGAAAACTTTAATAACTATGAAACCGCGCTTTGCGATTGGAACTTGCTTTTAGACCAAAACGGCGGTCCTTACCATTGCCGTACCGCTAAAACCGAGGGCGAGCTTAAAGAAAATAAGGAAGACGGTTGCTATGCACCTATTCTTTACGATACCGAAAAGCAAGAGCTTATCGTTACACCCATTTATTACTATATGGGTCATTTTTCAAAGTTTGTTCAGCGTGGCGCTAAACGTGTTGCTACTACAAAACACAATCGTAATTTATACTCTTGCGGTTTTGTAAACCCCGACGGTAGTAAGGTTTGCGTTGTTATTAATGCGGGCGATAAAGAGCAATATGCAACCCTTCGTTATAACGGCACCTGCACTAAAAATATTGTTAAGCCACATTCTGTAATTACACTTATTTTTTAAGGTGATGTTATGAAAATTCAGCAAGCGTTTATTGATAAAGATAAAAAGTTTTTAAAGGGCGGTCTTCATTGCCACACAACCCGTTCGGACGGTAAGTTAACCCCTGAAGAGGTTATGGAATACGCTAAAAGTCAGGGTTATGATTTTATGGCTATTACCGACCACCAAATTTATACTTTGCAGCAATATGCACCCGAAACCGGGGTTATTACTATTCCGGGTATGGAATACGGTAACGACCTTGTAAAGGGTCACGGGTTTAGATGCTATCATACCGTTTGCCTCGGCCCTACTAAAGAGGACGGCAACGGCTTTGACCACGACCAAAAATTTGACTGGGGCTTTGCGCCTAATGCCGAAGCATATCAACCCTTTTTGGACGAAATTCACGAAAAGAATAATTTAACTATTCTCGCTCACCCTCATTGGAGCCAAACCAGCGCAAAATATTTTGAAACCCAAGAGGGCAATTTTGCAATGGAAATTTGGAACAGCGGTAGCGCCATTTTTGGTGATTGCGATAACGATGCCGCTTATTGGGACGAAATTTTAGGTCAAGGTAAGGTGTGGTACGGTGTCGCAACCGACGACGCCCACTCTTATAAAGAGCTTTGCAAGGGTTGGGTTATGGTTAAGGCGGATAAGGATTTAAATTCGATTTTGTCTGCTCTTAAAAACGGTGAATTTTACTCGTCCTGCGGCCCTGAAATTTATAATTTCTACGTTGAAGACGGTAATGCGGTTATTGATTGCTCGCCTGTCTCAAAGGTTCGCCTTCACAGTGATATGCACCCGATTCGTTACGTTATTGACGATGACGGTAATATTACCCACGCTGAATTTGATATTGAAAATTTCTGGGCGGGACCTTATGATTACGTTAGAATAAGCATTACCGGTAAAGACGGCAAAAAAGCTTGGACAAACCCAATATTCTTATAATTTATATATGAAAGGACGGATTTTTCCGTCCTTTTATTTTTTATATAATGCAAAAATTATATAAGTCGTATATTGTCTAAAACGGTAATAATATATGAATTTAAATAGTAGAAAAGCAGTGAAAGGTACAGTTTTTTGATTATTTGTATATTTTGTTATGATGAAATGTCGAATGTGATAAAATAATTGGATTATATTACAATATTCATAAAAAGCATTGATTTTATTGACTTGAAATGTTATAATGTGAGAGATTGAGATAGTATGGGTTTTTTCAATTAAATAAATCGATAATACCTTTATCGATATTATCGATACCGAATATTTATTAGTTTTCTTGAATTAATAATATAAATTTTAAAAAGGGGATTCAAATGGAAAAAAATTCTATTTCAAAAGCCACTTTAGGTAGAATTCCAAGATATCTTAATTTTCTTAAAGAATTACCCTTGGATAGATACCCTCATATATCAGCAACAACTATTTCAAAAGAACTGAATCTTGGTGAGGTTCAGGTACGAAAAGACCTTGCGATGGTAAGCGGTGCGGGAAAACCACGACTTGGTTATGAGACTGAATTGCTTATCGAACAGCTGGAAGAAAGTCTTGGCTATAACCAGTTAACTTATGCGGTGCTGGTTGGTGCAGGTAAGTTGGGAAGAGCACTGTTGCAATATGCCGGGTTTGAAGATTTTGGTGTTAAGATTATAGCGGCATTTGATTCAAACGACCAAGTGATAAATCTTGATTCGAAAATTGAAATATTACCGATGAGAGAATTTGAAGTTTTTTGTAAAAATAATTCTATTTGTCTTGGAATTATCACCGTTGGTGAGGGTTCGGCACAAGCCGTTTGCGACCAAATGGTAAAAAGCGGAATAACCGCTATATGGAATTTTGCCCCCTGCAAGCTGCAGGTTGGCGATGACGTTTTGCTTCAAAACGAAAATTTAGCATTATCGTTGGCACATTTGCGAAATCAATTATCACGCAGTCAAGTAATGCTTAATAATAAAACATAAAAATATACAATGTTTCAGGAGGAAAAACAATGAAAATTACAGTATGTATTGGTAGTTCTTGCCATGTAAAGGGTTCTCGTCAGGTTGTTGAGCAGTTAAGACAATTAATCGAGGAAAATAATCTTGGCGATAAAGTAGAACTTGCAGGTACTTTTTGTCTTGGTAAATGTCAGCAAGGTGTTTGCGTATTACTTGATGAAGAATTTTATTCAGTAACCCCCGAAACCGCTTTTGATTTTTTCCAAGAAAACGTTAAGGCGAAGGTATAAAATATGATTATTCAAGTTTGTGTTGGTAGTTCTTGCCATTTGAAGGGCTCACCTGAAATTGTAGAGCTTTTGCAAAATGCGGTGGCCGATTATCATCTTGAAAACGAGGTTACGCTTGCGGGTAGTTTTTGTATCGGTAAATGTAATCGCGTGGGTGTTACTGTTCAGGTTGACGATGATATTCACGTTGGTATTACTAAGGAGAATTTTAAAGAATTCTTTACTGAACAGGTGCTTACCAAGGTGGGAAAGGTGTAAAGTATGCCGAATTGTTTAACGTTTAAAAAATTAAATTGTAAAAACTGTTATAAGTGTATTCGCCATTGTCCCGTTAAAGCAATTCGCTTTTCGGGTAATCAGGCGCATATTATCGGTAACGAGTGTATTTTGTGCGGTCAATGTTTTGTTGTTTGCCCACAAGATGCTAAACAAATCGTAGACGAAACCGAAAAGGTTAAGGTATTTTTACAAAGCGGTGACCCCGTAATTGTAAGCTTGGCTCCTTCCTTTATTGCAAATTATAATAATGTAGGTATTAGCGTTTTACGCGATGCTTTAAAGCAACTCGGCTTTTTTGACGTTGAAGAAACTGCTATCGGTGCAACGATTGTTAAAAACGAATATGAAAGAATGCTTCGCGAGGATGAAAGAGACGTTGTTATTTCGTCTTGTTGTCATTCGATTAATTTGCTTATTCAAAAGCATTATCCGCAAGCACTTAAATATTTGGCTGACGTTGTATCGCCAATGCAAGCACATTGTATGGATATTAAGCGACGCATACCTAACGCCAAAACTGTTTTTATCGGTCCTTGCGTTGCGAAAAAGGACGAGGCAGAGCATTATGAGGGTATTGTTGATGCTGTGCTTACCTTTGACGAGTTAACAAAGTGGTTCGATGAAGCGGGAATTAAATTAGAAGCACAAATGGATAAAGAAGAAAATTCGCGTGCGCGACTTTTCCCGACAACCGGCGGTGTGCTTAAAACTATGGCTCAAGATATGCCGGGCTATACTTATCTTGCGCTTGACGGTGTTGAAAACTGTATTGCGGCAATTAAAGATATTTTAGATGGCAGTGTTCATAAATGCTTTATCGAGATGTCGGCTTGTGTAGGCAGCTGTGTAGGTGGCCCTGTTATGGAAAAATATCACAGTGCTGAAACTGTAAGAGATTATATTACAATTTCTACTTATGCAGGTAATAAAGATTTTATTGTTGAACAGCCAAAGGCGGATGCGCTTCAAAAGAATTTTGAATATATTGAACAACGTTATCAAACTCCGTCAGATATTGAAATTCAAAACGTTCTTCGTCAAATGGGTAAATTTAAACCTTCTCAAGAACTTAACTGTGGTTCTTGCGGTTATAACACCTGCCGCGAAAAAGCTATTGCTACTATTCAAGGCAAGGCAGAGCTTTCAATGTGCTTACCCTTCCTTAAGGATAAAGCCGAAAACTTTTCTGATACGATTGTTAAGAATACGCCTAACGGTCTTATAGTTCTTAACGAACAGTTAGAGGTTCAACAAATTAATAATTCGGCTTTAAGAATGATGAATATTCGCTCGGCTAATGACGTTCTTGGTGATCAGGTAATTCGTATTCTTGACCCAACCGTATTTATGAACGTTATGAAAACAGGTCGTGACGTTCGCGATGAGCGTGTATATCTTGCGGAATATAACCGTTTTGTTGAACAATCGATTGTTTACGATAAAGATTCGCATCTTTTAGTTGCTATTATGCGTGACGTAACAAACGAACAAATTGAACGCGAGAAGAAAGAAAATATCAGCCGTCAAACCGTCGAGGTTGCCGATAAGGTTGTAGATAAGCAAATGCGTATCGTTCAAGAAATTGCATCTCTTCTTGGTGAAACCGCGGCAGAGACGAAAATAGCTCTTTCTAAATTAAAGGAGTCTATCCAAGATGAATGATTTATGTGCTGATATAGGTTATAAAAGTATCAATCATTACGGCGAACAGCTTTGCGGAGACCATATTGATATAGTAGAACCGAGTGACGATTCTACCGTTATCGTTTTATCAGACGGTCTCGGTAGCGGTGTTAAGGCAAGTATTCTTTCAACACTTACATCAAAAATTATTTCTACAATGTTGGCTGATGGGCTTTCTTTGGAAGAATGTGTTGAAACTATTGCAGCAACCTTACCTGTTTGTTCAGTTCGCGGTGTGGCATATTCCACATTTACGATTATTCACCTTAAGAATAATCAAACCGCTGAGCTTATTCAATATGATAATCCACACGCGATTGTTATTCGTGATGAACAAGTTTGGGATTACCCCAAAACCGAAATGAATATCGGTGGTAAAAAGATTTATAAGTCGGTTATCAAATTGCAGGAAAATGATATATTCGTTGCTATGAGTGACGGTTGCCCACACGCAGGCATCGGTACTGCGTATAATTTTGGTTGGCGACGCGAAGAAATAGCCGATTTTATGGAATCGCTTTCTCACGCAGGGTATACCGCAAAAACCTTATCGACTATGCTGGTTGATGAATGTGATAAGCTTTACGGTTATAAGCCGGGTGACGACGCAACAGCGTGTGTTGTACGAATTAGAAAACGTGTACCTATGAATATGCTTTTCGGTCCGCCTTCTAACCGTGATGATGCCGACCGTATGATGTCTTTGTTCTTCTCGAAAGAGGGTAAACACATTATTTGCGGTGGTACAACTTCTTCAATAGCGGCTAAATTCTTACGCAAACCGCTTAAAGCAAGTCTTAATTTTGAAAAAAGTGATATACCTCCAATCGCTACTATTGAAGGCGTAGATTTAGTTACTGAAGGTGTTATTACTGTAAATAGGGTACTTGAATATGCTAAGGATTATTTAGAAGAAAACAAGTGCTATGAACATTGGAGTTTTAATCGTGACGGCGCATCACTTATATGCCGTTTGCTTTTTGAAGAAGCTACCGATATTAACTTCTACGTGGGAAGAGCGGTCAACCCCGCCCATCAAAATCCCGATTTGCCTATTAATTTTCATATTAAAATGAATTTGGTAGATGAACTTTCTAAATGTCTTAGAAAGATGGGTAAAAAGATTAAAGTGAGTTATTTTTAAGGAGATGATACTATGGGAATAAGAAAATTTGACACAAAAGTGCAACACCTTAAATATAAAGTGTTACGTGAGGTTGCTCGCCAGGCGTGGAATGATACTTTGCTTGAAAACATTGTTGAAATTCCAAAAATTATTGTGCCCGGTAAAACCCCAACAATGCGTTGTTGTATATATAAGGAACGCGCTATTTTAAACGAAAGAATAAAAATCGCTATGGGTGGCGATAAGAATAACCCCAACGTTATCGAGGTTATTGATATAGCGTGTGACGAATGTCCTGCCGCAGGTTACGTTGTAACCGAATCTTGTCGCGGTTGTTTGGCTCACCGCTGCGAAGACGTTTGTAAACGTGGCGCTATTACATTTGACCAAAACCACGTAGCACATATTGATAAGTCAAAGTGTGTAGAATGTGGTCAATGTGCAAAGGTTTGCCCCTTTACTGCTATTATTAACCGTAAACGTCCTTGCCAAAATGCTTGCAAGGTAAAGGCAATTTCAATAAACGATAACAATGCGGCTGCTATCGATAACAGCAAATGTATTCAATGCGGCGCTTGCGTTTATCAATGTCCTTTCGGTGCGATTATTGATAAGTCTTATATTCTTGATGTTATTGATATTATCAAGAAGAGCGAAAACAACAAAAAATACAAGGTTTATGCTATGGTGGCGCCATCTATTTCAAGTCAGTTTACCTACGCTAAACTCGGACAGGTTATTACCGGTCTTAAAGACCTCGGCTTCTATACTGTAATAGAAGCGGCTCTCGGTGCTGATATGGTAGCTGCGGCTGAGTCTAAAGAACTTGCCGAAAAGGGCTTCTTAACAAGCTCTTGCTGTCCTGCATTTGTGCAGTATATTAAATCGTCGTTCCCGAATTTATTGCCCTTTGTATCGCATAACCTTTCACCTATGGCTACTTTGGCTAAATTTATTAAGAGCACCGACGTAAATGCGAAGGTTATTTTTATCGGTCCTTGTACCGCTAAAAAGGCAGAAGCACAGCTTGAAAGTGTTAAACCGTACGTTGATTCGGTTATGACCTTTGAAGAACTTCAAGCCCTTTTCGACAGTAAGGATATCGATATTACCGAACTCGGTGAAGATATACTTGATAACGCATCTTACTTTGGTAGAATTTTTGCTCGCAGTGGCGGTCTTTCAGACGCTGTTGCACAAGGTCTTAAGGAACAAAATATCGACTTTGACTTAAAGGCAGTTGCTTGTGACGGTATTGAAGAATGTCGTGTGGCACTTCTTAAAAAGAACAAAAACGTGCTTGATGCTAACTTTATTGAAGGTATGGCTTGTGTTGGCGGTTGTATCGGCGGTGCGGGTTGCTTAACTCACGGCGAAAAGAACAAGGCCGAAGTTGACAAGTACGGTAGAGAAGCTTTAGAAAAAACAATTAGTGACGCAGTCGCTGTTTTGAAATAAGTTAAAAAAGAGGAGAAAAAATTATGAATAAAATTACTGTTATCGGTTCGGGCAACGTAGGTTCTACTATTGCCTATACACTTACTATTATGGGTATCGCTTCTGAAATCGTTATGATTGACGTTAATGAAGAAAAATCACTTGGTGAAGCACTTGATATTAGACAAGGTGTTTCTTTCTGTAGTCCTACCACAGTTTATGCCGGCTCTTATTCAGATGCTGCTGATTCGGATATTGTTGTTATTACTTCAGGTATGGCAAGAAAGCCCGGTCAGTCAAGACTTGACCTTGCACAAGCTAACGTAGATATTATTAAGAGCATTGCTGATAAAATCGTTCCCGTTGCTCCTAATGCTACATACGTTATTGTTAGTAACCCTGTTGACGTTTTAACATACGTTTTCTTAAAGCACACAGGTTTACCTCAAGAACGTGTTATTGGTTCAGGTAC
>JAZQWD010000054.1:0-1951 GCA_045632165.1 Acutalibacteraceae bacterium
CGCTAACCGCGATTACGAGTTATATAAGCAAATTCCTAAGTTTGAGGAAAAGCTTCAAGGCTTCTATGACGATTTAACTAATATTTCAAAAGAATTAAATGCAAATAAGGACATTAACGGTGAGCTTGACGGTGCAGTTAAAAATATGGCACGCGTTGCTAAAACCATGCACGACAGCCGTTATGAAAGCCACCTGCATTTAGATACATATTATTCTTACTATCAAACCTTGTCATCTTGGCTTTTTGAAATGAAGAATATGTCTTTATCGCTTGATAAGATAATTGTTTCAGCGCCTGATGCAAAGGTTGAAAGCGGAAAAGCAAACATTTTTGAACGCTTACGCTTCAGCATTGTTAGATTTTTGCTTTCGTTTGTTGGTGATTATTCAACCGAAAGCTTAAAGGATCCTAATGCTCCAACAATTAAAATTTGGGTAAACTGGGGTCGTGACCAGGTTAAAGTATTAAACACCTTAATTCAGGAAGATTTTTCACCTAACCATAAAATCAACGTTAAGGTGGAGCAGGTTAACGCTTCGGTTGTTCAGGGTATTGTTTCAAATAATTCACCCGACCTTTATTTGCATATGGCAAGAACCGAGCCTGTAAACCTTGCAATGCGTGGCGTGCTTTACGATCTTTCAAGCTTCGATGATTATGAGGAGGTTTTGAAAAACTTCCAAAAAGGCGCTGAAAAGCCCTATATATATAAAGGTAAGACCTACGCTTTACCCGATACACAGTCTTTTAAGGTAATGTATGTTCGTACCGACATTTTTGAGGAATTAGGCTTATCCATTCCTCAAACCTGGGATGAATTTCTGTCAGCAACAGCGGTTATTCAGCGTAAAAATATGAATTCATATTTACCGCACATTAAAATTACTGCCGCTACCACCGTTAATACAGGCGCAGGCGGATTGAGTATTTTCCCAACAATGCTTATGCAAAATAACGAGAGTATGTATAACAATGAACTTGATGCCACTAATCTTGCATCTCCCGTTTCGGTTCAGACCTTTAAGTTCTGGACGGATTTTTATACAAGATATAAACTTAACCCCGATGTTAACTTCTATCAACGTTTCCGTGTTGGCACAATTCCTTTGGGTATTGCGGCATATACACAGTACCTTACCTTTGCGGTTGCCGCGCCTGAAATTGAGGGCAAGTGGGCAGTGTATGAGCTTCCGGGTGTAAGACAGGCCGACGGCACAATTAACCGTGTAAGCGCAGGAGCAGGTACCGGTTGTGCAATTATGAAGTCCAGCAAGAATAAAAAAGCTGCTTGGGAATTCCTTAAGTGGTGGGTAAGCGCTGATACACAGTATTCTTATTCATTTAACTGCGAAGCGGTGCTTGGTCAGTCAGGTAGAAGCGCTACCGCCAATGTTGAGGCATTAAGCCGACTTTCTTGGGATAAGGAAAGCCTTGAAGTAATACTTAACCAATGGAAAAATGTTACCGAAGTTCCCGAGGTACCGGGCAGCTATTATGTATCCCGTTCAATTGACCAGGCATTCTGGGCAGTATATAACGGTGAAGCCACTGAAAAAGAGGCTATAACCGACTGGGCAAGAACCTCTGATAAGGAAATTAAGCGCAAAATAGCAGAATATGCTAACAAAAAATATTAAGGAGTAGGGAATATGACTAAAGAAAAAAATAAGTCACTGTTCAGCAGTAGTCGCTGGCAGTTATATGTGTTGCTTGCTCCTTTTCTTACCATTTTTACACTTATGATGGTTTTGCCTGTATTGGCATCAATGGTATTGAGCTTTTTCAATTTTGATATGGTGTCTATGCCGACCTTTGCAGGTCTTGACAACTATATCCGTATGTTTTTACACGACGATATTTTCCCAGTTGTTTTAAAGAACACCATTTTGTTGGCAATTCTTACAGGCCCTGCAGGCTTCTTGCTTTCGTTTGTGCTTGCTTGGTTTATA
>JAZQWD010000055.1:0-24369 GCA_045632165.1 Acutalibacteraceae bacterium
ATCATATAATTCATCAAACGATTTTCTGAAGCAATCCATTTCATAAAGCAAATAATCTTTATTGTTTAGGAAAAGCTCGCTCCACATTTCGTCGGTTATTTGTGCTATTCGTGTTAAATCTCTAAACGAGTCGCCCGTATAGTATTCCATACCAGAAATGTTATTACAGCACATTAAGGAAACCGCAATACAGTGGGTAAGCTGTGATAAAAAGGCAATCATTTTATCGTGGCTTTCAACCGACAATTCTGCTATTTGCTTAAAGCCTAAGGTTTCACCCAATTCACAGCAAAGTTCAATTGCCTTGTGGGTGTTTTTATCGGTAGGAACAACAATATAGTTAGCATCCGAAAAATTAACTCCATCGCTGTTTTGCACACCGCTCATTTCCCTGCCTGCCATTGGGTGTGCGGCAATAAATTCAACTTCACTGCGTAGCATATCCTGAATTTTATAAACTATGCTTCCCTTTACACCCGTAACGTCGGTTATAATTGCACCGCTTTTTAAAAGGGACTGATTTTCGGTAATCCACTCGATAAAAATATGAGGGTAAAGTGCAAAAATCACTAAATCCGCACTACCGATAATTTCGGCATCCAATTCAGTTGTACCATTATCAATAATTCCGTTTTCAAGTGCAAAATCAATATCATCTTGATTTTTGGTAATTGCCGACACCTTAAAGCCCTTTTGTTTAAGCGTTCTTGCATAACTGCCACCTAAAAGACCAAGACCGACAATAAGTATATTTAAATCCTTGCTAAGTTTCATTTAAAGTCACAACCTCTATTTTAATGCCAATAGAATTAAGCTTTTCAAAATAATCGGGAAAGCTCTTTGAAACCGCTTCAGCGCCGTAAATTTCACCGCCGTAAATTGACGCTAAAACCGCTAATGACATAACAATTCGATGATCATTATGCCCCGATAACGGTAGCGTGGGTGTATATAGTTCGGCTTTTGGAATGATAATTTCGTTATCTTTAACCTCGATTTTGCAACCGAATTTTAAAAGTTCTTCCGCCATAGCGACACCACGGTCGCTTTCTTTAATTTTAAGGCGATGTGTACCCTTAAATCTTGCGCCGTTTTTAAGCGCGGCTACAGTTATAAGAACGGGTGCCAAATCAGGGCAATCGCATATATCAAGCGTTGGGCAACCGTTTTCGATATCACTCATCATTTGCTTATAAACCCTGTCGCCCTGCGCGCTTGTTTTTGAAAGGTTAGATATTGCAACGTTACCGCCAATCAAATTAAACGCTTCAAAAAAAGCAGCGTTTGAATAGTCACCTTCAACCTTTAAATTGCGGTTTTTATAGGTTTGACCGCCCTTTATATAAAAAGTTTTTTCATCATAACGGGTAATTCTTACCCCAAAATCAGCAAGCGCCTTTATTGTTAGATTAAGATAAGAACCACTTTCGATTCCGTTTGTAATTTCAATAACACTGTCTTGAGGCAAAAGAGGTAAGGCAAACATTAAACCACTTATAAATTGGCTTGAAATATCGCCACGAACAGTATATTTACCTGCATTTAGTTTGCCACATAATGCAAGGTCATTTTTGCCTTTTGTAAAAGATATGCCTTGACTTCTACAAATTTCTTCATAAACAGTAAGCGAACGCCCAAAAAGACGCTCACTACCGCTCAAATTGAAATAACCACCGAAAGCCAAACAAATTGGTATTAAAAAGCGAAGTGTACTTCCGCTTTCGTTACAAAAAAGCTTTTGTGAAGCGGGGGCTTTATTTATATCAATACCACCGATTGTGACGGTATCGTTTTCGATTTTAATATTAGCGCCAAGTGATTTAAGGCACGTTAAGTTTGCTTTTATATCATCCGAAAAAGCAACACCGCTTATAACACTTTCCTTTGAAAGTGCGCCGCAAATTAAAAGGCGGTGCGCCATACTTTTAGAAGGTGGCGCTTTTACTCTACCAAACGCGGTAGAAGGGGTAACTTTAACTATCATTTTTTCACCATTAAAATATCTATTGCTTCGTTATATCCGTCAAAGCCCTTACCGCTGACAGTTGCAACACAGGCAGAACGAATATAACTTATTTGCCTGAAATCTTCACGAGAAGAAACATCTGAAATATGTACTTCAACCGTCGGTATACCTACCGATTTTACAGCATCTAAAAGCGCAACGCTTGTATGTGTATATGCACCGGGATTTATTACAATACCGTCGAATTTATTATATGCTTTTTGAATCGCAGTGACTAAATCACCCTCGTGATTCGACTGATAAAACGATACTTTAACGCCCTTTATTTTAGCATAATCCTTAACAAATGCGCATAAATACTTATAGGTTTTTTTGCCGTAAATTTGCGGTTCACGAACACCAAGCATATTAAGATTTGGCCCGTTAATAACTAAAATTTTCATTTAAAAACCCTTCTTTTACTCTTTTAAGGTTTGTATTTATATCGCCGTCAGCATTAATTCTTACATCACTTGCAAAACAGTAAAGAGAATATCTTTCAAAATAGCGTTCTTCAAGTGCCTCACGACTAGAAGAAAGCGGTCGGTCATCGGTAGTAATAAGCATATCAAGCGGTCGGTCGATAAAAATTATTTTACCGTTTTGCTTTAATGCGTCGATATTTTCTTTCCTTAAAACCGCGCCACCACCTGTTGCAATAACAAGTAACTGTTTTACCGATAATTCTCTAATAACTTCGCTTTCTAAATTTCTAAAATATTCTTCGCCGTATTTTTCGAAAATTTCGGGTATAGTTATACCCGCTTTTTTTATTATTTCTTCATCGGTATCAACAAATTCCTTGCCAAATTCTTCGGCAAGCATTTTACCCAAAGTAGTTTTTCCGCATGACGGCATACCGATAAGCACAAGATTTTGTTTTTCTTTTAAAATTTTCTCAAAAACATCGGCTTTAATTTCATTATCAGAAAAAATTTCAGCCGCCTTTACCGCCTGAGCATAAAGCATATATAAACCGCCGACCGCCTTTATACCACGGCTTTGGGCATCAATTATAAGCTTTGTTTTAAGCGGATTATAAATAACGTCAACTACCGCTTCCAAGCCTTTAAAATCATCGAGTTTTATCGGTTGTTCATCAGTTTTTGGGTACATACCTACGGGGGTAGTATTAATAATAACCTGAACGTCTTTAGAATATGCTTCCTCGTAGGTTATATAACCCTCACCGCCGCTACGCGAAACGGTAAAAACTTCTTTAGCGCCCAAACTTTTTAAAACCGCATTAGCCGTTTTTGAAGTACCACCGCTGCCCAAAACCAAGGCAGTTTTATTACGTATTTCTATATCATTCTTTTCAATAAGTGATTTCAAACCGAAAAAGTCGGTGTTAAACCCAAAAAGCTTACCGTTTTTATTAACCACAGTATTTACCGCGCCGATTTCTTTAGCTTCATCACTTATAAAATCAAGATACGGGATAACTGTTTGCTTATACGGAATAGTAACGTTTATACCGCAAAAATTACGAGATTTCATAAACGCGTCTAAATCGTTTTTTGCGATTTCAAAAAGCTCATATTCATAATCGGCGATTTTCGAATGAACCGTTTTTGAAAAACTATGACCTAATTTTTCGCCTATAAGACCGTATTTCATTTAAGCCACCAATCAGCACCGTACTTTGCGGTCAAAGCATCGCAAAGGGTAATTGCCGTCATACTGTCAACCACAACACGTGCGCGATGAACAATACAAGGGTCGTGCCTTCCTGCCGCTTTTAAGGTTGCATTAGTATTTTCATTAAAATCAACCGTTTCTTGTTCCTTTGCAATAGTTGGAGTCGGCTTAACCGCACAGCGGAATATAATCGGCATACCGTTAGAAATACCGCCGTTTATACCGCCGTTATTATTAGTTTTTGTTACAATATTACCGTCTTTGATTTCAAACGGGTCGTTTGCTTCGCTACCCTTTAAATCGGCAATCTGAAAGCCAAAACCAAACTCAACGCCTTTTATTGCGGGAATTGAGAAAAGCGCATGCGAAAGTAAACCCTCAAGAGTATCAAACCACGGCTCGCCAACACCGACAGGCATACCGATAACCGCGGTTTCAAGCACACCGCCGACACTGTCGCAATCGGCTTTTGCGGCTTTAATTTTATTTCTCATTTCTTCGCCCTTTGCACTATCCAAGACCGCAAAAGACATATTATTAAGCGCATCAATTTCGGTTTCGTAATCATTAAAGGCGTTATCTTCTATACCGGCACATTTTGAAATATGAGTGCCGATTTTAATACCCTTTTTATTTAATGCCGAAATTGCAATCGCACCGACAGCAACAATACCTGCCGTTACTCGGCCACTAAAGTGACCGCCACCGCGATAATCTTCAAAGCCGTTATACTTTTCAAAAGCAACGTAATCAGCATGAGAGGGACGCGCCAAAAATCTATCCGCCTCATAATCCTTTGATTTTGTGTTTTCGTTGGGTATAACAATACAAATCGGTGTTCCTGTTGTGTATCCGTTATAAACACCGCTATATATTATAAAATTATCCGCTTCAATTCGAGGGGTAGAAATATCACCCGAAGGTCTTCTTAAATTTAGCTGATGATTAATAAATTCCTCATCAACCTTTATTCCCGCAGGCATACCGTCAAGTACAGCGCCGATTCCTGCGCCGTGACTTTCACCAAAAACGGTAACCGTTACGTTTTGTCCTAAACTGTTTTTCATTTTAAAATCACTTCTTTAAGTTCAGATAAAGTCATTTTTTTGATTTCAAAACTTCCTATTTTTGAAACCCAAATTACCGATATATTGTCACCCGATTTTTTCTTATCGTGGGACATAAATTCTATAATTTCATCGGTATTAATTTCGCATTTTGTTGGCAAATTAAGTTTTTTAAGTGCGGTAGTAAGCTTTTCTTTTACTTCTTCGTCGCAACAGTAAAGCATACCTAAACCTACACATTCGCCGTGGTAAAGATTACCTAAATTTACGCTTTCTATAGCGTGACCGATTGTATGACCAAAGTTTAATACTTTGCGTATTCCCTGCTCTTTTTCATCTTCTTCAACGACCGCTTTTTTAAGGCGCAAGCTTTGCTCGATAATATAGTCAATATTCAACTCTTCGTTTAAAAAGTGGTTAAATAATTTTTCATCAAAGGTAGCTGCAATTTTTAAAGCTTCTGCTAAACCGTTAGAAACCTGTCTTTTAGGTAGGGTATCTAAAGTATCAGCATCGATAATAACCGCTTTTGGCGGATAAAACGCGCCGACGATATTTTTAACACCGCAAAAATCTATAGCAACCTTACCGCCTATAGATGAATCGACTTGAGATAAAACGGTTGTAGGAATATTATAAAAATCTATACCGCGCATAAAAGAAGCCGCGGCAAAGCCCGCCATATCGCCTACAACACCACCGCCGACCGCTACAACACAGTCACTGCGTGTAAAACCGTTTTTCACAAGTTCTTCTAAAATTGCTTGGTACGTATTAAAATTTTTACTTTCTTCACCTTGTAAAAAGGTATAGATATACCCTTCTTTACATTGTGTCGCTACCGTTTTAGCGTAATTTTCGGGTACACCGCTATCGGTAACGATAAGCACCTTACGTTCAAGGTTTAAATACTCTTTTAAATCATTTAAAACACCGCGTTTTATAACAATATTATATTGTCCTGACGATGTCTTAGTAGTTAAAATCATAAAATAACTTCCTTTTCGAAGTTGCCGATGATTCTTAAATCACTGCACTTTTCTTTAAGCTCACCGAGCATCTTTTTGCCCTTATCACTGTTAATATTACCTTCGCCTTCAACAAAGAAATAATAGTTCCATATAAGTTCCTTTGTGGGACGGCTTTTTAGTGCTTTAAGGTTAAAGCCGTTTTCACCGATAATCGAAATTGCTTTACCGAGTGAGCCCGCTTCATTAGTAACCGTAAACAACAAAATAAAATGGTTATCAGCCGAAGATGGTGCTTTTGCAGTACGTGAAAATACCGCAAAACGAGTTGTATTATTGCTGCTTTGGTTAATATGAGATTCTAGTTTAACAAGACCGTATTTCTCGGCGGCCTCTTCACTTGCGATCGCTGCAATATCTAGTCGTCCGCTTTCCGAAACCATTTTTGCCGCAACAGCAGTATTAACCGCCTCAATCAATTTAAAGCCGTGTTTTTTAATATAATCATTACATTGACCGAGTGCTTGCGGATGGCTTATAACCTCTTTAATATCTTCGATACGAGCACCTTTATTAACCAAAAGGTTTTGTATAACCGAAATATCATAAACACCGTTAATATAAAGCGGACCAAAAAAAGCAAGGTCCATTACCTGACCTACGTCACCATTAAAGCTATTTTCAATCGGTAAAATAACGCAGTCACATTCACCGTCAACAACCGAATTATATGCAGACTTAAAATCGGGATAAGGTATAGCAGCGGCATCGGGGAAAACCTTATTTGCGGCAATATTAGCAAACGCGCCCTCTACCCCGCTGAAAGCAACCTTCATACCCTCTAGTAATCGGTGCTGATAACGTTTTGAAATTTCCATATTATGGGTAACGAAATCAACGTAATAGGATTTTAATTCCTCATCGGCAAAAGCGCTTGTGTTACGCGCGATAACCTCTGCCTCACGCTCCGGATCGAAAACCTGCATACCATGAAGCTTTTTATAATCGGCAACAACCTTTGAGGCCTTCATTCTTTCTAAAAAAAGCTCACGCATTTTTTCATCAACGTCGTTTATTATTTGCCTCGCTCTTTCAAGGTCGGTCATTTGTATTCCTCCATAAGTGCCTTAAAGGCGGGTAAAGATTTAACAATTTGATTTTCACTTACGCAGTAGCTTATACGCACGTAGCCCTCGTAACCAAAGCTATCGCTAGGTACAAGTAAAAGTTCGTACTTCTTTGCTCTTTCGCAAAAAGCACCCGCATCACTTTCGGGCGATTTCATAAAGAGATAAAAAGCACCATCGGGCTTTGCACATTCGTAACCGTATTCGGTCAAAGCATTATATAAAATATCACGGTTGCGCTTATATGCTTCAACATCACCTGTAAGACCAATACATTCCTTTACAGTATATTGCAAAAGTGAGGGTGCGCAAACGTAACCGAGCGCTCTGCCCGCACCGCAAACCGCAGCGTAAATATCGTTAGCAATATCAATTTTAGGTGATACGAAAATATAACCTATTCTTTCACCGGGAAGTGATAATGATTTACTAAATGAATAGCAAACGATAGTATTATCGTAGAAATTAGGTATATAAGGAACCTCTACGCCGTAAGCAAGCTCACGGTAGGGCTCGTCACAAATTATGTAAATAGAAGTACCGAATTCTTCTTGCTTTTTAGTTAAAAGCTTCGAAAGTTCAACAATAGTTTCTTCCGATAAAACAACACCGGTAGGATTATTAGGCGAATTTACAATAATTGCCTTAGTGTTTTTGGTGATTGCATTTTCTAAAGCGGCAAAATCAATTTGGAAATCACTTTCGCGACATTTAACAACCTTAAATTCAGCACCTGCCTTTTCGGCAAATACGCGATATTCGGGGAAAAAAGGCGCTAAAGCAATAACCTCGTCACCGCTGTTCACCAATGCGTTAAGTGTAATAGTAAGCGAAGCCGCCGCACCGCAAGTCATATAAATTAAATCAGGACTCGCACCCGCACCGAAACGTTCATTAATACTGTCGCTTATTGCCTTTCTTACAGTCGGGTCACCCTGTGCTGAGGTATAACCGTGAAGCTTAACGGGGTCGGTTTCGTTAATGAGGTGAGCCATAATTTCCGATACCTTTTCGGGTGCGGGAATGCTAGGATTACCTAAACTAAAATCCAGCACGTTTTCAGCACCGATTTCGCTTCTGCGTTTGTTACCGTATTCAAATATTTCGCGAATAACTGATCTTACTTTTCCGAGTTGTTCCATATTTTTATTTATCATTATCGTTTTCCTCTTTTTCTAAAAAAATAAAAAGCCCGTAACAACCACACCTAAAATAAAGGTATGATAACTACGGGCTGAATGTAATATTAAAAGCATAGTTCTAATTATGCTCTAACAGTGTACAGACAGTCCGTGCAATTAAAGTAATAATAAAATCGAAAATATGAATTTACGAACAACCTGTCCACTTCCTTTTTTGATGATATATGTATTTTACACCTATTAAGCAGATAAATCAATCGTAATTTTGCACAAACTTTAGCGGTTTAAAGTATTAAAATAAAACAAATTATTCTATTTCAAGTTCTTTTATTGATCTCATTTGATAGTCAACGTTCTTTAGAAGTTCGGGCTTTTTGATTGCAACAGCCGCACCCTTAACAACACTATGGGCGGGGTCGTCCATTTCGTGAACCTTAATACCCAAAAAGTCGGAAATTCTTTCAGCAAAGCCCGCAAGCTTTGAACCGCCACCTGTCAAGTACATACCGTCATTCATAATATCTGCCACTAAATCAGGGTCGGTTTTATTAAGCACGTTACGAATAGCGTTTAAAATTTGCTTTATGGTGTCGTTAATCGCATCATACACTTCACCCGATGTGATTTCAAAGCTTTCAGGAAGACCCGAAAATATATTTCTACCCTTGGCAACCATTGCAATTTCAATATCGCGTTTTATTGCCGCGCCAACCTTTACCTTAATCGCTTCGGCAGTAAGCGCTCCAATTTCAATATTATATTCATGACGAACGTAACGAATAATTTGCGCGTCAAAATCGAACGATGCCGTTTTAAAAGAATCACAAGCGGCAATACCGCCCATTGAAATAACCGCAACGTCGGTAGTACCTGCGCCTATATCAACAATAAGTGTGCCGTGTGGCTTTGAAAAATCAAGCCCCAAACCGAAAGCGATAGCAAGCGGACCTTCTACAACGGTAATATTTCTACCACCTGCCGCCTCAACTACGTTTGAAAGTGAGTGGTGTTGAAGCTCAGTAAGACCCGCAGGAAGCGTCGCAATAATACGAGGGCGCAAAATTTTATTGCCAAATGCCTGTTGCATATAATCCTTAAGCATTAATTCGGTTAAATCATAATCAGAAATAACACCATGTTCAATAGGATAAACGCTCAACATACTATCGGGTGTTCTGCCAATAGTCTGCTTTGCCTTTTCGCCGTAATAAATCGGTTCCCAACTTTCACTATCAACCGTAACAACACTTGGAAGTTCAAGCACAACCTTTGAACTTGAAAAAATTACAGTTTTAGAAGACCCTAAATCTATACCAATATCGTTAGCCATTATTTTCCTTCCTTCTTTTTGTTTTTTGCGGTCATAAGACCTGAAATACAGTAAACCTCATCAGCGCCCAAAAGCAAAAGTTGTTTTGCACATTCATCTAACGTAGCGCCTGTGGTTATAATATCATCAACCAACAAAACGGTTTTGCCGTTTAGGTTGTATTTCTTGTTTGCTTTAAATTTACCCTTTGTATTTTTAAAGCGTTCATCAATATTAAGTTTATGTTGTACGGCAGATTTTTTACCTACTAACAACAAATTATCATATAGTGGCAAGTTTAATATTTTAGATAAACGCTTCGCCAAAAGTTCCGATTGATTAAACCCGCGTTTTAGCTTCTTACGTAATGACATTGGAACAAAAGTAATAACGTCAAAATCAATATCGCTATAACAGGTTTTAACCGTAATTGCCATACGTTCAGCAAAGAATTTTGCAATATATTCCTTACGTGCAAACTTTAGTGAATACATTGCGTTTTGTGTAACACCCGAATTGTAAAACGGTGCGGCACAACCGCTAAAATGAAAAACACGCTGTGAACAAATACATTCTTTCTTAAGCCGACCGCAACGACGACAAGATTTTGTAAAATCAACCTTTTCTGCCATTTCGGTACAGTATTCACACAAATGCTCACCCTCGGGGATAATTGTACCACATCCAACGCAAGCATTAGGATACAAAGCCGAAACTATCGCGTTAAAAATCCGCATTGTAAGCACATTCCTTTAAGAATTTTTGAAGCGCCGTATATCTTAAATTCTTGCGGTCGTTTTGTACCATACCGTCCCATACGGCTTCATCACCAACAAGTATAAGCATCTTTTTAGCACGGGTTACCGCGGTATACAAAAGATTGCGATAAACTAATTTTGAAGGTACGTCGCAAAGCGGGATAATTACGTAATCATACTCACTGCCTTGGCTTTTGTGAACTGTTATAGCATAGGCAAGCTCAAGTTCTGATAAATCTTCAGAAAAATATGTAACAACCCTATCATCATACCTAACCTTTAAAATACCACCGCGAATATCAATATCGGTAATATAGCCAACGTCACCGTTAAAAATACCGCTACCCGTTTCGCCGTTGTCTTTAACGTAGGTAATATCATAATTATTTTTAATTTGCATAACCTTATCGCCTTCACGGAAATAAACACCCTTATATGCAAGTTGTCGTTTATTTTTGGTAAAAGGATTAAGATTTGCCTGTAAAACGTTATTAATGTTAAGCGTGCCCGTGTCCATCATACGCGAAGGGCACAAAATTTGAATATCGGTAAGTGGGTCAACACCGTATGCACCGGGTAATCTTTCACACACAAGTGAAACAAGGGTTTCAAGGGTTTGGTACTTGTCCGAACGCTTCATAAAGAAACAGTCACCACCCTGCGCGTTAAACTGTGCTTTTTCGCCTTTTATTATTGCGTGAGCATTGTTAACAATATAGCTTTTTGCTGCTTGACGGAAGACCTTTTTAAGCCGAATTGATGGAAAAATATCCGCCGCTAAAATATCGCCCAAAACGTTACCTGCGCCGATGCTGGGCAACTGGTCAGAGTCACCCACCAAAATAATACGACAAGAAAGCCGCAAAGCTTTAAGCAAATTATCAAACAAAAGGGCATCTATCATTGATGCTTCGTCAATAATTATAACGTCACATTCAAGCGGATTTTTTTCGTTACGGTTAAAATAGGGCTTATCGTTTTCACCCCATTCAACCTCCAACATTCGGTGAATTGTACGCGCTTCTCTGCCCGTAAGTTCAGTCATTCGTTTTGCGGCACGACCTGTTGGGGCGGCAAGTTCAATTAACAAATTACGGTTTTCAAAAAGCTTTATAATTGCGTTAAGGGTTGTTGTCTTACCTGTACCGGGGCCACCCGTTAACACCAAAATACCACTTTCAAACGCTTCAAAAATTGCACGGCGTTGTAAATCTTCAAACTGAATACCCAAACGGTTTTCAACGTTTTGAATTTCAAGCTCGTCCACCGTTACAGAAGAATTGATAAATCTTTTAACCGAACAAAGTCGTGCGGCAATATGCTCCTCGGCATTGTGGTATTCGGGTATAGACAAAAACTCTACCCCGTCAATAACCTCACTGCAAATGCGAAAGCATTCAATAAGGCGGTCGCAACAAATATCCACCACAGATTCGCTTGCATCTAAAAGTCGACAAGCAACGCTTACAAACTTATCACGCGGCAAACAAGTATGACCGTTATATAAATTTTTCTTTAAAACATATTCAACCCCTGCGGAAACACGAAGTTCGCTTGACATATCAAACTGATTATCATTTGCGATTTCCTCGCAAAGTTCAAAAGGAAAATCTATTCCCTCTTCGCACAAGGTATAAGGATTTGATTTAATAATCTCAAGAGCATTACCGCCGAATTTACGGTAAATGCATACACAGCGGTCAGGACCGATATTATATTTTGAAAGCATCATCATAATATCGCGTACGCCAAACTGCTTTTGGTATTCTTCGTGTATTTGCATTGCTTTTTGCAACGAAATACCCTTAAGCACCGCCATATCCGACGGATGGTTTTGAATTATATCAAGGGTATCCTCACCAAAACGCTCAACCAAACGGGTGGCAGTTGTAGGACCAACACCCTTAATAGCGCCCGATGCCAAATATCTTAAAATAGCGGCGGAATTTTCGGGTGTACGCTGTGTAAAGGCCGACACCTTAAACTGTTCACCGTAAGTTGCATGAACGGTATATTCGCCTTCTAAATCAACCGAGTCACCCTCGTTTATAAAAGGCAAAGTGCCTACAATTGTAATTTCTTCGGTTTTGGTTTTTAAAACCGCTACCGTATATGCATTAGCTTCGTTATGAAAAGTAATTTTTTTAATTATTCCCGATATAGTTTCTATTTTACTTCCCGCCTTTCACAACGAATTTAAAATTATATTTTGTGGCAAGTTTTTCACATTCAGCCACAATTTCTTCACTTAAGCCGTCTGCAACTATAATCACACGCTCGCATAGTTTACTACCAAGCCACTTATACTGTTCACCCGCAAATACAATTTGATTTACGGCGGTATTTTCTTGCAAGATTACAACTAACGTTGAATGCATTTTTCGTTTTGGGAAAATTAAAAAACACTTTAATAAATGGAAAAATTCGCACAAACCCAAAATAAAAAAGATTAAACACACAAAAAACAGTAAAAGCTTCATAAACAGTAACTCCCCCCGCATTATACTATGCGAGGAGGAATTACCTTGTTAAAAATCACTTTTTAGAAATTGTAACGGTAGTATTATAGCTACCAACCGCCCAAACGTTTTTATAAGTTTTAAAGTTCATAACAGCGTTTAACGAATGTTGTCCCTCACCCTTATCGGTCAAATCAACCTGTGCGGTTATCATATCGGCGGTTATTTTATTTACTGCCGCACGGGGACCGCATATTTTAACAATTTTAATTTGACTTTGAGTGCTCTTAAGACCCGACTTTAAATTAACTGCCTTTACGTTAGTAACGGCAATTGTCTTTTCAATATAGCCCGTTGTATTAATAGTAACCTTAAATGTTTCGTAATTATCTACAAAACGTACGCCTTCGGGCAATTTGGGTGTAACTTCAAATTCCTTATTGCTTAAAGAAATTTGCGAAATATCAATAGCCGATAAAGTAATTTGTGAAATTTTATCTATAGTTTCGGGATTGCCTATAATATCAACCTTCGGGTGGTCAACGGCATATTTAATGCTGTATTTATCAAAACCGACAGGTAAATTTGCAAAATCGGCTACAACCGATACTGTCTTCTTTTTAGAAATCGGTACTTTAACCTTAACGTTTTCAGCATTCACGGTGATATTTTGAAGCGATATTTTTTTGCCTTCTTCATCTAAAAGATTAATTTCTGCATCAAAGGTTTCGGTTTGGGATAAAACGCGGTTAACGTCACAGGTTGCAACAACCGAAGCAATTTTATTAACCTTGCTTCTAGGCCCTGTCACCTTTAAAACGTCGCCTTCAATACCACTTACAATACCTGCTTCAGCAATTAGACCTTCAACCGCGGTAGCACCCTTTGCATCTGCCTTAACAGTAAATTCCTTAGTGTCAAAGTAGTCAAACTCAACCTTAACAGTAGAGGGCGAAACCGAAAGTACCTCGTAATTAGTTGAAGAACGTGTTGCCATTACGTCAAGTGTATAAACACCGGGTTCGTCAACGCTTGCAGCTGAAACGTAAACACTGATATCCTCAGAGCGAAGCGATGACACAACGTAGCTAGGACCTCTTACAACAACACTTACCTTTTGAGAAGAAAGGTCACCAACGATATTCATACTGTTTTCGCTGGCGAAGGTGTTTTCAAGATTAACGCTTAAGGTAAGATTTGTAAAACTACGTTCGCGAATGGGGTTTTCTTGCGTAATAATAACAAGCCAAAGCACAAAGGCCAAAAATATTGAAAGCGGAATGATGAACTTTTTGTTATAAAGAAGCTTCTTCAATGCGAAGGGATTTAAATTTTTAAGTTTGTCTGACATATCTACCCTTCCTTTCATTGATTCTTCTTAAATGGATTAATAGTTTTAAGTGCCTTAACAACAGGCGATTTTTTGTCGTTCTTTTCGTTATCCAAAAGCAAACGTCGAAGCTCTGCCGCAGCAGTTACCGCATTATAATTACGAGTAATTTTACCACCTTCTGCAATTGATATCATACCTGTTTCTTCAGAAACAACCAAAACAACCGCGTCAGAGTTTTCGCTCATACCGATAGCGGCACGGTGGCGAGTACCCATTGACGAGCTTGATAAATCAACCTGACTTAACGGCAAAATACAACCCGCAGCATAAATACGACCGTTACGAACAATTACCGCACCGTCGTGTAATGGAGATTTTGGGAAGAATATGTTATTAACCACCGAAACCGATGTAGCGGCATCTGTGATTGTACCTGTATTAATAATTTCACCAAGTTGTGTTTCGCGTTCGAAAACAATTAAAGCACCGATTTTCTTTTCCTGCATAAAGCCGGCAGCTTTACAAATTTTATCAATACTTTCCGCTTGAACACTTTCATTTTCATCAAACAACTGACCGGTGGCAAGCTTGGTTTGACCTACCCTTTCAAGAATTCGACGGAGTTCCGGCTGGAAGATAACCGCAGCGGCAATAATGATAAAGTCAATCGCTTTAGATAGCGCCCACTGAATGGTAACAAGATTCCACCACTTTGCGATTACAAACACCACAAAAAGAATAACCAAACCTTTTACCAACTGACCTGCACGTGATTCACGCAAAAAAACGATACCTTGATAGATAACGTACGCAATAACCGCGATATCAATAATATCGGCAATTTGTATGTTTGCAATAGCGTATACAACTTGATTCCAAATAACGTAAATCGTATCAAAAAACGCGCCCAATTTTCAACATCCCTTCATAAGCGTATTTTAAAATATTATTATCTAATATATTTTAACACATATAACAATATCAATCAATACTTAATTTAATATTTTTAAGCATTTTTTAGCACATTCAATACCCTTATCACCTCATTTTCGGTATTAAAGACAGAAAAACTTGCACGAAGCGTTCCTCCATTTGATGTGCCGATGCTTTTATGGGCTAACGGCGCGCAGTGAAGTCCTGCCCTTACCGCTATACTGTTTTTATTTAAAAACTCGGCAGCACGGTCACTCGGTACGCTCTTAAGATTAAATGGTATTACAGGTGCATATTTATGCATTATCGGTTCATTAGTATAAAGTTCTATATTTTGGTTTTTCAAAAGACCGTCGTAAAACATTTTCAAAAGCCGCATTTCTTTTTTATAAATACTGTCAATTCCCGCTTTGCTAACAAAACCAACACCTGCCGACAAACCCGCAATAGCAGGTACGTTCAGCGTCCCACTTTCGAGCATTTCGGGTAAAATATTCGGCTGATGAAAATCAAGCGACGAGCTTCCCGTACCGCCTTCAATTATAGTATTTTCTATCGGTTTTCGGCATATTAGAACCCCTATTCCCATAGGTGAATATAGACCTTTATGCGGCGCAATACATAGGTAATCTATATGCATTTTTTGCATATTTATTGGTAAAACTCCCCCGCCTTGTGCCCCGTCAAGGCAAAAATATATACCTCTTTTGCGGCAAATTTCGCCTATTTCGGCATACGGCAAAATTCTACCCGTAACGTTAGAGGCACAGGTCATTATCACAAGCTTTGTATTGGCTTTAATTTTACTTTCAAAATCAAAAATTGTATCGTTTTCATCATCAAAAACACTTACCGTATCAAAGCTAATACCCGTTTTAAAAAGCGGCCGCATTACCGCGTTGTGTTCGAGATTTGAAACTAAAACGTGGTCGCCTCTTTTCAAAATTCCCTTTATAACATAGTTAATACTTTGGGTGCAGTTTTGTGTAAAAACCACCTGTTCTGCGCCCTCTGCGCCAAAGAAATCCGCAAGCTTTTTACGGGTGTTATAAACCATATCCGACACCCGTTCAGACGCCTTGTGACCACTTCTACCGGGGTTTGCCGATAGGTTTTTAAGTGCAAAATTTACCGCATTTATAACTGACTGCGGCTTATGACCGCTTGTGGCGGCATTATCAAAATAAATCATAAAAATACCCTTTCGAAAAGGGCACTCCAAAATACTTGGAATGCCCCTTAAAAAATAATAATTATTGCTCTTCAGTTATTTTAAGAATTTTAATACCGCCTGAAATTAAAAGTTTTTCTGCTTCGGCTATATCGCCACTGACAATAAGCACATATCCGCACCCTAGAGTTTTATCACCGGTAATTCTTTCAATCTTAACCGAAAAGCCGTTTTTTCTTAATAAATCCCTGCCCTTTAAGGCATAGGTAACTGTTCCGGTAGCTATTACATATCTTTTCATTTAATTCACTCCGCTGTTATATAATATGCAGCGGACAAGAAACTGACAAAGCTTATATTGTATCTTCTTTGTAATATTTAATTGTAACAATAAGAATAAGCGGTAAAATAACAAGTCCCGCGCCGCCGAAAAGCTTTAACCCAAGATACATTGAAAATAGCGTAAACAAAGGGTTTATACCGATTTGCTGCGACACAATTTTAGGTTCGGTAAAGTTGCGAATTATTACAATAATAATATATAGCACCGCTAACCCCACCGACAAAGCAGTATTACCTGAAAGTGCACAAATTATTGCCCACGGTATCATTACAATTCCGGTACCCAGCACAGGCAAGAAATCAATTAATGCAATCAAAAATGCCCAAAAATATGCATTTTTAATTTTTAAAACTGCAAGACCAATACATAATTCAATAAAAGTAATAAGTAATAAAATTAAATATCCTTTTATAATTTTAAAAATGCTAGTTGTAAAAATTGCTTTAATCCTTAAAAAACGATTATATATTTTTTCGCTTAAAATTGCTTTTATAAATCTTGCAAGACCGTCGAAATCCTTTGCAATATAACAACTTGCTACCAATGCAACCACACTGCTTAATAAAAGTGACGGCGCGGCAGTTAAAGCACGTTTAATTAAACTTGTAAGCGTAGCTGTTAAATTCTTTAAAACGTTTTCTAAAAGCGACGTGAACGAAATATTATAGTCTGAGGGAAGATAATTTGATAATAGGTTTTCAAGCCGTGTTGCAAAGTCACCAGCAGCTGAAAAAAGCTTGGGTAAATATTCAATTAGTCCTGCCGAAGAAATTATTAATCGGTATGCTAAAAAAACGAGCAACGAAAAAACACCCAAGTATATCCCCGCTGCCAAAAACATAGCACAGTTTGATTTTTTTATTCCCGTTTTACCGCTTAAAAATGTTGACGGCTTTTGGGATACCGCGGCAACTATAAGAGATAATAAAAACGGAAACATTCTAAATAGTAAAAAACGACAAACAATTACAATTATTCCGCCGACAACTAAAAGATATAAAAAGTTAATTAAAAAGCGTTTTTTTGCCCCTAGTTCCAAATTTTTTCCGCCTTTTTTATAATATTTATTAATGTTACACATATATGTAAAAAAACTTAAATTTTGACTTGATTTTTAAAGCGAAGTGTACTATAATTGAAAACAATAGTTTTTGTACGGAGAACACTTATGAAGAATTCAAGCTATTTTCTAGTTGATTCAAAGGTTCTGCCAAGTGTATTTGAAAGCGTTGTTCTAGCTAAAGAACTTTTAGCTGACGGGCGTGCCCAAAACGCAAGCCAAGCAGCAAAAATGGCGGGCATTTCAAGAAGTGCCTTTTATAAGTATAAGGACTTTGTTTTTAAATATTCCGACACAGACCAGAAAACACTAACAATTTTTGCACGACTTTCAGATAAAGCAGGTATGCTATCTTCGCTTACTACCAAGCTTTATGAATACGGCGCAAACATTCTCACCGTTAATCAGGGTATTCCCGTTGATGGCGCGGCAGACGTTTCTATCACGATTAAAACTGATGATATCACCGTTTCGGTTGATGAAATACTGCAATCGCTTAAAGGCATAGACGGTGTGATTTCAATTAAAAGTATGAACGGAGGGCAAAAATGATAAATATTGCCATTATGGGTCACGGCGTTGTTGGTTCGGGCGTGGCTGAAATTTTAATCAACCATAACGACCGAATATCAAAACGTGTTGAAAACGAAATCAACGTTAAACATATTCTTGATTTAAGAGATTTCGACGTTGCTTACAGTGATAAATTCACAAAAGATTTTAACGATATTTTAAATGATGACAGCGTTTCAGTAGTTGCCGAGGTTATGGGCGGTATTAACCCCGCTTATGATTTTGTAAAAGCTTGTTTAGAATCCGGCAAAAGCGTTGTTACCTCTAATAAAGAACTGGTTGCCGCAAAGGGCGCTGAGCTTATTAAGCTTGCTAACCAAAAGAACGTAAGCTTTTTATTTGAAGCAAGTGTTGGCGGTGGTATTCCCGTTTTAAGACCGCTTGCAAACTGTCTTGCCGCAAATGAAGTTAAGGAAATTTGGGGTATTTTAAACGGAACAACAAACTACATTTTAAATAAAATGATAGTGGATAATATGGATTTTGCGACAGCGCTTAAATTAGCACAGGATTTGGGCTACGCCGAAAGAAATCCCGCCGCTGACGTTGAAGGTCACGATGCTTGCCGTAAAATTTGTATTTTATCTGCTCTTGGCTTTGGCAAACACGTATATCCTGATCAGGTTAAAACCGAAGGTATTACCAATATATCACTTGACGACGTTGAATATGCTGACGGCTTCGGTGCGGTTATAAAGCTCATCGGTCACGCTAAAAAACAAGAAAACGGCACAATTATTGCTTCTATTCGCCCAACACTTGTTAGCCGCGAACATATTCTCGCAAGTGTTAATGACGTTTTCAACTGCGTTGTAGTTGACGGTGACCAAACAGGCGAGGTTGCTTTCTACGGCAAGGGCGCAGGTAAAGAAGCAACTGCTAGTGCGGTTGTTGCCGATATTATTGATGCTATTCGCCATGCTGACAGTAAAAAATATCTTAACTGGCAAGACGGTTATGAAGGTTATGTTGATATATTTGTAGATGAAATCGGCAAATATTACATTACCCTTAAAGGCGATAATTACGAAGAACTTAAACCCGAATTCATTGCTGCTTTTGGTGACTGTTTCGAAAGTTATGTATTTAATGAATACCATCAGGAAATTGCTATTTTAACCAAAGAATTAAGCTATTCGCAGGTTAAGGCAAAGCTTGAAGGTATGTCAAAGCTTAATGAATTTAAAATTTTACACACAATGCTTTAATACGGAGGTATTATAAATGTCACTTATAGTTAAAAAGTTCGGCGGCTCGTCGGTTGCCAATGCCGAAAAAGTATTTAACGTTGCCAACATCATTATTGATGATTACAAAAAAGGTAACGACGTTGTAGTTGTTGTTTCTGCTCAGGGCGACACAACAGACGATTTAATCGACAAGGCGAAGGAAATTAACCCCAACGGTCCTTCAAAGCGTGAAATGGATATGCTTTTATCCGCAGGTGAACAAATTTCAATTTCGCTTTTAGCAATGGCTATTGAAAAGCTCGGCTACCCTGCTATTTCGCTTCTTGGCTGGCAGGCCGGCTTCCATACCGATAGTCACTATTCAATCGCTCGTATTAAAAAAGTGGAAAGCGAACGCATCAAAGCCGAAATTGCTAAAAAACATATCGTAATCGTTGCGGGCTTCCAAGGTCTTAACAAATTCGACGATATTACAACTCTTGGACGTGGCGGTTCTGACACAAGTGCGGTTGCTATTGCCGCTTCTATGAAAGCCGACTTATGCCAAATCTATACCGACGTTGACGGTGTTTATTCTGCTGACCCCCGCAAGGTTCCCGGCGCAATTAAAATGGATGAAATCAGCTATGACGAAATGTTAGAGCTCGCTACCCTTGGTGCACAGGTTCTTAACAACCGTTCAGTTGAAATGGCTAAAAAATATAACGTTGAATTAGAGGTTCGTTCAAGTTTAGAACCCACAAAACGCGGTACAATTGTAAAGGAGATTACAAAAATGGAAAAAACTTTAATTAAAGGCGTAGCCAAGGATAATAATGTTGCAAGTATTTCGGTAGTAGGTCTTAAAGATGCCCCCGGTGTTGCTTTTAAAATTTTCAACAAGATTGCACAGTCAAAAATTAACGTAGACATTATTTTACAGTCAATCGGTCGTGACGGCACAAAGGATATCACCTTCACTGTTCCCGAAAGTGATGCTGATGCAGCTGTTGCAGCAGTTAACGAACTTGGTGACAGTCTTAACTTCCAAGAAGTTAAAGTAGACACCTCAATCACAAAGGTTTCTATCGTTGGTGCAGGTATGGAATCTAACCCCGGTATTGCTTCTAAAATGTTTGAAGCATTGTCAGATGCTGGTATTAACATTCACATGATTTCAACAAGCGAAATTAAGATTTCAGTTTTGATTGACGAAAAATATGCTGATGCAGCTGTACTCGCAGTTCACGATAAATTCTTTGCATAATATTTAAACGGCGGTTTTACCGCCGTTTTTTATTTTAATACTTGCAAAAAAACACAATACAAAGTATAATAATAAAGATAATAATTAGTAAAGGGGTATTACCTTTGGAAAAGGATGCAGTTTCAGCAGGCGTTAACAACGCAGGCGGTCTTTTCAGCACTGCTGAAGTTAGAATTTTAATTTGTTATATTTTATCATCATTAGGTGAAGCCGTACCCGGCAAGCTTTTGGCAGATACGCTTCATTATGAAGGTATTGCAAACTGTTTTGAGGTTAACGACTCTATTGCACGACTTGTAGAAAACGGTCAATTAAGGGTTGTAGACGAAGCGGAAGATACTTATATTATAACCGAAAACGGTAAATACGTTGCAAATACACTTAAAACCACACTTTCTTTAACCGTTAAGCAACGCGCTTATGATGCAGCTTTAAAAATGCTTATCCGTTTTAAGCACGCTAAAGAAACCGATATTAAAATATCGCGTGAAGACAATAAAACCTTCATTACCTGTTCTGCTATGGATGGTGAATCCCCGTTTATGACTGTTAAAATGCTTGTATGCGATGAAGACCAAGCACTACACATTAAAGAAAAGTTTTTAAGCGATCCTTCAAAAATTTATTCAGCACTTATCGATTTGCTTACAAAATAAATTCAAGCCTCACTTTCGTGAGGCTTTTTTCTTTATAAAGTCGGCACTAAAAGCATACTGCCGTCGTTTACGTATTCACCCTGTATATTATTAATTTTTATAATTTCATCAACACTTGCGTTATATATACGGGCAATATCCCAAACACTTTCCTGACCGGATGCGAAATAAACCGTTAATGCACAGTTATCCTTTTTGGGCTTTAGTTTTTGCTCGTTAAGCTTTAATTCGGTAATAAGCTCAATTCCCTGCTTCTCTAAAACAGCGGCATTTAGAGCTAAATCCGCTCTTATTTCGAGCGTTGTGGGCGAATTGATTGTATAACCGCAAGAAACCACGCTAATTTCGGGCTGACATTCTAAAACGTCAGTAATGTTGTTTAGCGAACGGGAATATTCAAAATCAAGTGGTTTTTCTATAAAAATTGTTTCGCCGTTTTCATTTGCACAAACAATGCTTACTATAAGCACACCGCAAACAGTCATTTTACCATCTGAAAACTTTGATTTTGCCGATTGTACGTCACACCACAAATCCAACACCGACGTTACACTTTCATTTAAAGTAACGTTTTCTTTAAAATGAAAGCGCTCTTTAATATTATCGCAAATTTTTGTAAAAGTAACTTTATCCTTTACAATGTCAGCTTCAAAACGGCGCGAAAAGGCATCGCATATAATCGGTACGGCATCTTCGCAATACGCTTGACTGCAAAGCAATAATTTAGCATTTAAAGTAAAGCTTTTACATTCCCCTGCCGCGTTGGTTTTAGGTTTAACGTCTATATAAGAAAGTATTGTTTTTGTTTCACACTGACAATTTTCAGTAACACCTTGAATATCAACAATTTGACTAAACGGTATTAAGGTTTTAACCACCTGAGGGTTCGTTGAATTTTCGGCACAGTATGTAATATTAACTGCCATTTCACCCTTGTTCATTACCTTATCGCTTATAATTTTACATTCAGTAACTGTGGGATACGCAGCATAACGAATTATCTTTTCAATAGCCGTTGCACCGTCAGAAAGACCTATTTCTTCCTCAATAATTATATATTTTTCGGCATAGCCCATTGGTGAGGTTGCAGGCGCAGTTGAACGTCTTGCTTCAACACCGCAATCATCAATATCTGAAATTATTGTTTTACATTTACGGCAAAACAGTTTTAAATTTATAGTTGCCGCACCGTGAATGTCAACCTTTCTACCGCTCACCGCACGACAATTAATATAATCGGTTTTAGCATTGGCATACAAGTCGCAACCGCTTGTATCGACATCGGTTTCGCGTACTTTATTAAATGGATATTGGTATTCGTAAGAGCATAGCTTGTTATTTGTATCACAGTATAAAACCGTTATACAAATGCTTCCGTCAACTGTTATACTTTTATCATTAAGCGATTTTGATGATATTCTCGTTGCGGTTTTGCATTTAAAAATTTTTCCAATATCGGGGCAGTATTCGGGCAGTGTAAATTCAACGTCAATAGGTTGTTCACAACTGTCCACCCAGACGTTTTCGTTAGTATAAACATCGGTTTTCAGGGTTTTATTATCCATAATATTTTCCTCTCTTAAAAACTTGTTATTAAATTGTATGAAAAGAAAATAATATATATGACAAAACCCCGTCAATGACGGGGTTTCAAATTTATTCAAGCTCAAATGCACCTGTATAAAGTGAATAATATTGACCTTTTTGCTTAATTAAATCATCGTGACTGCCACGTTCAATAATTCTACCCTTATCGAGCACCATAATGACGTCAGAGTTCTTAACAGTAGAAAGACGGTGAGCAATAACAAATACCGTTCTGCCCTTCATTAAGCTGTCCATACCCTTTTGTACGATTGCCTCGGTACGAGTATCAATACTTGATGTTGCTTCATCAAGAATCATAACAGGCGGGTCGGCAACTGCAGCACGCGCGATAGCAATTAACTGTCGCTGACCTTGTGAAAGGTTTGAACCGTTGTTTGAAAGTTCGGTATCATAACCATTAGGTAAGCGAGTTATAAAATCATCCGCACCTGAAAGCTTTGCAGCTTCAATGCATTCCTCGTCAGTTGCTTCTAAACGACCGTAACGGATATTTTCCATAACAGTACCTGTAAAAAGGTTAGTTTCTTGCAAAACAATGCCTAACGAACGACGAAGGTCTGATTTTTTAATCTTATTAATATTTATACCATCGTAACGAATTTTACCGTCGGCAATATCATAAAAACGGTTAATAAGGTTAGTAATTGTTGTTTTACCGGCACCTGTAGCACCTACAAATGCAACCTTTTGTCCCGGTTCGGCATAAACGCTAACGTCGTGTAATACCTCTTTACCCTCTTCGTAACCGAAGTCAACGCCCAACATTCTGACGTCACCACGAAGTTCAGTATAGGTTATGGTACCGTCACCGTGAGGATGCTTCCAAGCCCAAATACCTGTTCTTTCATCACATTCAGTAATGTTGCCGTTTTCATCCTTCTTAGCATTAACAAGGGTTACGTAACCTTCATCGGTTTCTGCAATAGCGTCCATAAGCTCAAATACACGTTCAGCACCCGCAAGACCCATTACGATTGAGTTAATTTGCTGAGAAAGTTGGTTTACGTTGCCCGTAAACTGCTTTGTCATATTAAGAAAAGGAATAACGATACTAATGCTTAGCGGCATTGCAACACCAAACAACTGTACTATACTTAAATTAGGTACCTTTAAAAGCAACAAAACGCCGCCCACAGTAGCAATTATAACGTACAAAATATTACCGATATTCATATTAATCGGACCCAAAATATTTGCATAGGCATGTGCACGCTTACTGTCTTCGCAAAGTGCATCATTAATTTCGTCAAACTGTGCTTGGGTTTTATCTTCATGACAGAAAACCTTAACAACCTTTTGACCGTTCATCATTTCTTGAATAAAGCCCTCTGTTTTACCGATTGCCTGCTGTTGACGAATAAAGTATTTAGCTGAACCACCGCCAACTTTTTTGGTAACCATAAATAAGAAGAACACACCAACCAATACAACCAAGGTAATCCAAACACTGTAACAAAGCATTATAACAAATACAGTTACTACAACAATGCCTGCTTGTAAAATTGATGGAATTGATTGTGATATAAGTTGACGGAGTGTATCAATATCGTTTGTAAAATGGCTCATAATATCGCCGTGTTTATTAGTATCAAAATACTTAATAGGTAAATTTTGCATACCGTTAAACAATGCTTTACGCATTTTTCCAAGAAACCCCTGAGTAATATAAGCCATCAACTGTGTTTGGGTAAATACCGCAGCAAGTGATACAAGATAAAGTGAAACCAAAACAATAATGTTAGGAATAATTTCTTTACTGGCTGTTGCCCAACTGCCATTT
>JAZQWD010000056.1:0-19285 GCA_045632165.1 Acutalibacteraceae bacterium
AGCTTGTCAGACCTATGGTCCTCAATTTAAAAAGTAGTTTTATATTTTGTAATGGAGGCGACAGTATATTGTCTCCATTACAAAACAAAAATCTCTTTGAGGAGATAAATTTATGTCAGAAATCAAAAATATTTCATTAAAAATTAATAATGATAACTGCATTCAAGAACATTTTCACGGTGCAGGCGGTGTTTATCATGCGTACACGTTTCGTGCCGACTATCCCGAAAAGCAGTATAATGATGAAGAACGCAATATCGAGCTTCAACGTGTAAAGGATATGGAACTTAAAATTGCTCGTACATTCTTCGATTTGTGCGCTTATAAAGATGGCAAGTGGAATTGGGATAATGATGAAATGAAAGCACTTTATAAGTGGCTTGATAAAATGCAAGAATTCGGTGTTGAGGTTGCTCTTAATGCCGCATGGTGGATCGCAGGTCATATTTTTTCTAACAAAGAATCGCCATTGTATGATGAAAACCCAAAGGTTGCCGCAAGAAAATACGGCGACTGGGTAAGCGAGGTTGTTCATCAGCTTATTGAAATAAGAGGATATAATTGTATAAAATATCTTATTATTTTAACTGAACCTAACGATGGCTGTTGGACACTTTCCTGTGAAAGGGAAGATTTACCTCAATATCGTGCTTACGAGCTTTGTGCTAGGGCTGTTGACAGACAGTTGCGTGCTGATGGCCGTCGTAATTTAGTAAAGCTTGTTGGTCCGAACACAGGTGTTATTGGTGATTGTGACCCCAGAATGCTTGAATGGGCTGTTAAGCACGTTAGTGATAGTATTGATGTATTTTCATCACATACTTATATGGATTATTTTGACAAGGTAGATATAGAACGCGAAACTTATAACGGCAAGGGTTCATTGAAATTAAGCACTCCGGGTTTCAGAGCACAGCAATACGTTAAGCTTGAACCTCATACGGATTATATACTTGAATTATATGCAAAAGCGGCAAATGGTAGTGAGCTTGAAAATTGGCAACGCGGATTTTTGTTCGGTGCATTTGAGGCAACCGAAATTGAAAACACTCTTATTCAAGCAGGGCTTGAGGGTACAAGCAATTTAACCGAAAATAGTGTTTCAAGTATTTCGCCTGCTGAAATTACTTGCGAATGGAAAAAATACTCAATGAAGTTTAATACCTTTAATAAGGATTATGCTTATATAGGTATTTATCACGATGTGCTTCCTTTTGATGAAACAATGTTTTATGATGCTGTGTCGCTTCATAAGGTTGGCGATAATAAGGAACTTATTGAAAACGGTGATTTTGAAGATCGTAATAGTACGGCTTGGCTTGCTTATAAGGGCGGTATAGGTTATACTGATAATAAGTTAATTCTATATACAAACGTTTCTAATATGCTTAAAAGATACACTCGCCTTATTCCCAAAGATAAGGAATTTTGGTTTGATGAATACAACGCACGTTTTTACGATATGTACACCGATCCGTTGCAGGGTATCGCCTTGGCTGAAATACAAACCGCATTTTTAAATGCAGGTGTTAACTGTAACTTGCTTTGGTCACTTTTCGACCAACGCTGGCCCTTCTGTAAGTGGGATGGTTTCGATAACTTCGTAGATGGTGATCACCGCTTTGGTGTTATGCCTAACCTTAAAAGAACACTTACACCTTACCCTGCATATTATGCTTTCACACTTATCAGTAAATATTTGGGTGATCACGACTCTAAAATATTTGAAGGCGACATAAATGATACTGTTTGCGTTTCTTTGGTGCAGGGAAGCGATGGTAATTACAGTGTTCTTGCGGTAAATTCCGGCGATAGCGACCGCGAAGTTAATATTTCGTTTGCTAAAACCATTAATAGGGATTTTGCCCGTCATCTTTATGATTCGGCAAAGATTGTTCCCGATAATAACGCAAAAATAATTGGTATTGATAAAGTGTTTAATGATGTTGGTAACGAAATTATTGATATTTTACCTGCTAATTCAATGGCAATTTATACTACCAGAATGGATTGATCTAAATGATAAAATTTTCTTATGATAAAGAGCTTTGCCTTGTAAATAATAACGATACACTTTTTAAAGGTGTAAAATTTTGGGTTAGAGGTCAAGGCGGTGACAAACAATATTTAAACGTTGTAAAGACAAGTGATTTGGAAATTGAATTTTCAAACGAAGCCAAAGATATTAATGCGGTTTTATCACTTACCTTTAAAAACAATACCGCTGCCTTAAAGGTTGATATTGATTATGCACCTAACAGAGGTACAAACTGGGGTCAAAACCATCTTGATACCGACAGTGCAGCAGGTTTAGACATTGCCGAAATGCCTCAAAGTAACGGCTATATGGCAAACTTTATGCGTTGCGATTATTGGTGCGGCACCAAGATTTTTGACGATTTGAAGGATATGCCTGTAAGAACACAAGCCCTTCTTTCAAAGCAAAAGGATGGAAGCTTTGCTTATCTTCTTACTACCTGTGATAATTGCTTTAAGAGTAATATTATCACCTGTGAAGAAGGCGGTATGACCGTATTTATTTATGCACGCTTCCCGATTAGCAAGTGTAGTGAACATATGCTTATTCTCGGTTTTGATAACGATCCCTATAAGCTTCCCGACATTACTGCCGAATACGGTCTTAAGGTAATGAAAAAGAAGGGTAAGGTAAGAAAAGAAAGACGTTATCCCGAAGTTTTTGAATACCTTGGCTGGTGCAGCTGGGACGCTTTCCATATGGACGTTACCCACGAAGGTTTACTCCAAAAAGCTGAAGAATTTAAAGAAAAGGGTATTCCTGTTCGTTGGGCAATTATCGACGATATGTGGGCTGAAGTTCATAATAACAACATCCCCACAATGCACTCACGTGAGCTTTATAATTTTGAAGCTGATCCCGTACGCTTCCCGAACGGTCTTGCCGCTGCAGTTAACGACCTTAAAGACCAGTACGGCTTAAAGGTTGGTATCTGGTATCCTACAATGGGTTACTGGAACGGTATTGACCCCGAAGGTCCCATTGCGAGAGAGCATAGCGACCTTTTGACAATTAGTCTTAATAACGGACGTCTTGTTCCTTCACCTCACCAAGAAAAGCTTTTCTCATATTTTAATATGTATAATAGCTTTTTCAAGGATTGCAATGCCGATTTCGTAAAGGTTGACTGGCAAACCTGCATTCTTCAAAATTATGAAAAGCTTATTCCTGTTGGTATGATGGCTAAAAATCTTCATACTGCTATCGAAGCAACCGTTGGCGGCAATTTCGACGGTACCCTTATTAACTGTATGGGTATGGGTAATGAAAACTTCTGGAACCGTCCTTTAAGCTTAATTAACCGTATAAGCGGCGACTTTATGCCTGAAGACCGCAAGTGGTTTGTTCAACACCTTATTCAATGTAGCTTTAACGCTTTTGCACAAGGCAGTATCTATACAGGCGACTGGGATATGTGGTGGTCTGACGATGCTCAAGGTGTTAAGAACTCGGTTCTTCGTGCAATGAGTGGTGGCCCCGTTTACGTTAGTGACGAGCTCGGCAGAAGTATTAAGGAAAAGATTATGCCTATCGTTTACAGCGACGGTAAAATTATTCGTCTTAAAGAATCTGCACGTCCCGTTTATGAGTGCTTAATGGAAGATTGCGAACATAACGGTAAAATCTTTAAGGTATTCAACAAGACCGAAAATGCAGGTATTATTGCTGCGTTTAATATTGACGAGGAAGAAAAGGCAGTTTCGGGTACAGTTTCTATCACTGACGTTTACGGAATGGTTGATGAACGCTGTGCGGTTATTGATTATTTCTCAAAGGAAGTAACTGTGCTTGAAAAGGGCGAAAAGCTTGATTTAACCCTTAATAATTATGACGACTTCCGTCTTTATTACATAATTCCTTTGAAGGATAAGGCAGTACCCGTTGGTGTTATCAATAAATATATGGCACCCGCTACCTTTAACCTTGTTGCTGATACCAAGTGCTTTGTTGCTGAAGGCGGCAACTTCTGCTTTGTAGGTGAAGCTGCTCCTGAAAACATTCGTGTTAACGGTGACAAGGTGACTGCAAATAAGATTGCTGATATGCTTTATGCGGTTGAGCTTCCTGCTGACGGTAAGAATATATTCCTTGAATGGGGCGAATAAGCAATGATTAAGATTTTTGGTGTTGGTAACAGCTTTACTGAAGATGCTCATACATGGCTTAAGCAAATTTGCGCTGATGCAGGTATTGAAGTTAAATTGGTATGTCCCTTTATTGGGGGACATACCTTAAAGCGCCATCTTGATAAAATTGAAAGTAATGCCGCAGATTATGATTTGATAATCGACGGGCATAATACCGGTAAAAAGGTTACTTTTATGGAAGCTCTCGAAATGGAAGAGTGGGACATTGTAACCTTTAACCAAGGTAGCGTTCAAGCGGGTAGACCTTTTACTTATTATCCCTATATCAATCAGCTTCGTGATATAGTTTTAAAGCAGTCACCTAATGCAAAGTTTTATATTTATCAAACCTGGGCTTACGAGAGTGATGCTACTCATCCGTATTTCCCGGTTTATAACTCTGACCAGAGGGAAATGCATACCCGTGCGCGTGACTGTTATAAGATGGTGTCAAAGCTAATTGATGCGCCTATTATTCCTGTTGGTGATGTTATTCAGCATTTGCGTGATAATGTTCCTGAGTTTGATTATAAAAACGGTGGAATGAGCTTAAACCGCGACGGTTTTCATCTAACTGAAATTTACGGCCGATATGCCGCCGGTCTTACGTTTTACCGTTCACTTTTTAAAGGTGATGTTTTAAATAATAATTTTATACCTTTTAAAGGTGAAGTTAAGGCGGATAAGGAAATAATAGATATAATTAAAAAAGTAGTTATTGAAATTGTTGACCGCCCGCTCGAAGAGGACGATCTTTAAAAAAATAACGGGAGTGTTATAAATGATATGCCGTTGGCCTGTAGCGTATATGGAAAGTGATAAAAAAATTGCCATAAGCCGTTATAAAACGGGGTATGGCATGAACGTTCACACTCATACGAATTTTGAAATTGAATATATACTGTCGGGCAGTTATCATCAAAATTTAAAAAACGAATCCTTCGAGTGCTCGCGCGGTTATATAACATTGTTCAAACCCGAAACACGCCACGAATTTTCCGCTTCAAACGAGGTAGAAATTTTTAAAATTCAAATTAAACCTAATCTTATGCCGGCAATATATAACACTTATGCTGATGAGTTTGATTCAACGACGGTAATACGTATACCGCCGGGTGAGATTAGAAGAATTGAAGGTATTCTTTTAGCTATTGAAAATGAATTTAACATGCAAAACGATTTATATATGGATGTTATTTCAGGATATTTGGATATTTTGTTTACTCTGTTTATTCGTATTCACCGTATGAATGCAAATGAAAGCAGACGAAATACCTCTATCGATTTTGAAACTGTTTTGAACTTTATTGAAAACAATCTTAAAACTGTAACACCAAATTCGGTTGCGGTATTTTCGGGTTATAATTTCCCGTATTTTTCAAAGATTTTTAAAAGAAATATAGGGCGTAATTTAAGCGAATATATTAATTTAAGAAAGCTTGAATTAGCACAAACCTTGCTTGTTGAAAGCAATAAAAGTATTGAAAGTATAGGTTACGAGGTTGGCTTTAATCATAAAAGCTATTTCCACCGTATTTTCAAAAGATATTACGGTGTAACACCTGAAGAATACCGTAATTCAAACAGTAAGTAATTATTAAATGTTTTTAGGTAATATGCGAATTTTTTTAAATTTGCATATTACCTAAGGTTGAATTATTTTATGAGTATAGGAGTTTATTATGAACGATTTTAAGGTTATTGTTGATAACGGTTCAAACGTTGCCGCAAGTATGATAAAAAACGTACCCGAAAGAGATGGAGAAAAAAGAACTGATCTTTTAAAATATAGGGTAGAAAAGAAAGAAAAATATTGTAGCTGTTGTGGTGTAACCGAAAGAAGTAACGTTATTTATAACATTACCGACAAACCCTTGCGTGTGTCACATTTAAGTTCATTCTATCGCGAAGACGTAGCACCCGATTTTCATAATAAAGAGGTGCTTATACATATTTGTAACTTTGCGTGGCAGGGTGAAGCACAATGGACTACACTCACACCTTACGAGTTGGGTCTTTACCCTGTAGCTAAGCACGCATTTTCCCATATTGATAAGACAATTCAAAGTATTGGCAGTTGGTCTACACACAAGTATTATCCTATTTTAATCATCGAGGATAAGACCGACAAAAAAGTATGGTATTTTGAACTTGAAGCATCATCAAGCTGGTCCTTCGAGCTTGGTACAGTAGGTATTAATGACGTTTGTGGCCTTAGCGTTGACTGTACTGCTACAAGCGAAAATAACAACGGCTTTTATAAGGTTTTAGAGCCGAACGAAAGCTATGAAACACCTTCTGTACTTTACGGTGAAGCTGAAAGCTTTGAAGAAGCAATTTATTCACTTTTGAAATTTAAGCGTAATAACGGTAAGCGTTTAAACGAGCTTACTGTATGCTTTAACGATTATATGAACTGCCTTTGGGCAATGCCTACACGTGAAAAGCTTGTTCCGCTTATTGATGCTGCGGCAAACGTTGGCACAGAGCTTTTCTGTATTGATGACGGTTGGTTTATTCGTGACGGCAACGGTAAAGATTTCGGTGACTGGATTGAAAACGATTCACTCTTTGGTGAGGGCGGCTTCAAATCTATTATCGATTATATTAAATCAAAGAATATGATCCCCGGTATTTGGCTTGAGCTTGAAACTGCTTTTTGCTACACTTCAATCTCTAAAATCGCACCCGATGCTATTCTTACACGTTGCGGTTTACCCATAGGCGAAGAAAGACAGTTCTTAAACTTTGGATGTAAAGAAGTAACCGACTATTTATACGGTATAGTAAAGCATCTTTATGATATGGGTATTCGCTATATCAAGAACGACTATAATCATAGTACAGGTGTTGGTTGTGACGGCGAGGGCTCTTTCGCAGCTGCTTTAATCGAAAATAACAGAAATTTCTTTAAATTTATCGACAAGCTTATGGAAGATATGCCTGATTTAATTATCGAAAACTGTGGCAGTGGCGCAATGCGTTGCGATAACGGTACATTAAAGCATTTCTATTTACAAAGCACCAGCGACCAAGAAATTTTCACTAATAATCCTTCAATTATCAGAGGTATGCAAGCATGTATGCCTACCGAAAAAATGGGTATTTGGAGCTTTCCTTTCCCCGCAGTATATAAGCACCGTTTAGACATTAATTCGGCTTATACCGAAGAATATTATAAGGAAATGGCTGACGGCCAGCAGACAATCTTTAATATGGCTTGTGCATTTTTCGGTATTATGACCTTATCCGGTCATATTGAAAAATGTGACGATTATAATTTATCGCTCATTAAAAAGGGTATAGAAGTATATAAAGAAAATCGTGAATTCCTTTTAGACGCAATGCCCGTATTTATTGGTGAGCAACAAAAGATATATACTAAAGGAACAAGTATTTTAGCGCTTAAAAACGGCAATAAAATGCGTCTTGGTGTATTCAAAAACTGCGAAGACGAAAAAATAGAATTCGAGCTTCCGGAAGAATTTAAAAATGGAAAAATCACCGAAATTTATCCTTGTATTGGCGGTAATGAACTTTTGGCAACTAACGGTAAGGTGAGCTTCAAAACAGAAAAATCGCTCGCTGCCGTTGTATATGAAATAGAAATTTAAGGGAGGAAATTTAATGAATCAAAATCTTTACAACTTTATCTTAAATAAAGAACATCATCAATTCCGTCACAGCGTTGATTGGGATTTAGCAAAAGAATATTCTGAAAAGGGTTTATCACCCATTGAAAGAATGGCTGACCGCTTTGAAAAATTAACAAAAGAAGAAACTCCCGTTATTTTAGAGGGAGAACAAATCGTATTTTTACGTACGGTTTCTAACATTCCCGAAATTTTCACTAAAGAAGAATGGGACGATATTAAATCAAAGCACTTCATTCACGAGCTTGGCTTTAATTCTAACTTATCACCCAACTATTACGATACTATCGCTTTAGGTCTTCTTGAAAAGAAGAAAACTGCCGACGAATACGGTCAAAGAGCAATCGATAATATTATTGCATTATCCGATAAATATTTAGAAGAAGCTAAAAAACAGGGTAGAGAAGATTTGGTTGAAGTTTTAACCCAAGTACCTCGTTATCCTGCACGTAATTTCCGTGAAGCTTTGCAATTCTTCCGTATTTTACACTTCTCTTTATGGCTTGAAGGTAACTATCATAATACTGTTGGTCGTTTTGACAGATATATGTATAAATATCTTAAGGCAGATATTGAAAACGGCGTTTATACCGCTGAAACCGCACTCGAATTATTAGAAGATTTCTTCTTATCCTTTAATAAAGACAGTGATATTTACGTTGGCGTACAACAAGGCGATAACGGTCAAAGTATGATGCTTGGCGGTATCGATGAAGACGGTAACGATGTTTACAATCTTTTATCCGAGCTTTGCCTTAAAGCGTCCTGCAACAATAAGATGATTGACCCTAAAATCAATTTAAGAGTTTCTAAAAACACTCCTGCTGAAAGATATACCGAAGCTACCAAGCTTACTAAAGCAGGTCTTGGCTTCCCGCAGTATTCTAACGACGATATCGTTATTCCCGCGCTTGTTAAAATGGGTTATGACTATAAAGATGCAGTTAACTATACCGTAGCTGCTTGTTGGGAATTTATTATCCCTAACGTTGGTACCGATATTGCTAATATTGCTGCTCTTTCATATCCTAAAGCAGTTGATATCGCGCTTCACAACAATCTTTTAAATAGCGAAAGCTATGAAGAATTTTATAAGAGTGTTGCTGATGAAATTCAAAAAGAATGCGATAAAATTTGTGGTGGCATTAACGACGTTTGGTTTGTTCCGTCACCCTTTATGAACGTTATTATGGACTGTGATCTTTATACCCAAGGTAAATATAATAACTTTGGTATTCACGGTACAGGTATCGCTACCGCTGCTGATAGCTTAGCTGCTATTAAAAAGTATGTTTTTGAAGAAAAATCAGTTTCAAAAGAAGAACTTATTAAAGCGGTTGACGAAAACTTCGTAAACACTCCCGAGCTTTTACATAAGCTTCGCTTTGAAGCACCTAAGCTCGGTAACAACGACGATTTTGTAGACAGTATTGCAACCGAGCTTGTAGATACCTTCGGTAACTCATTAAAGGGCAAGACAAACTGCCGTGGCGGTATCTTTAGAGCAGGTACCGGTAGTGCTATGTATTACTTATGGCACGCTAACGAAATTGGCGCTTCAGCTGACGGCAGAAGAGAAAAAGAACCCTTTGGTACTAACTATTCAGTATCACTTTTCGCTAAGGTTAAGGGCCCTGTTTCGGTTATCGCTTCTATGACAAAGCAACATTTTGAAAATGCTATGAACGGCGGACCGTTAACTCTTGAATTCCATCAAAGCATTTTTGCTGATGATGACGGTATTGTAAAGGTTGGCTTACTTGTTAAAAACTTTATCGATCGCGGCGGTCACCAATTACAGCTTAATACTGTAAACCTCGACCGTATGCTCGATGCTCAAAAACACCCCGAAAATCATAGACAGTTGGTTGTTCGTATTTGGGGTTGGAGTGCTTACTTTGTTGAGCTCGATAAGGAATATCAAGACCACGTAATTGCACGTCAAACTTATATTGTATAAAGGTGATTTTATGCTTAACGAATTAAAAATTAAAAATCCCGAAATTGAATTTTATAATGTAAATTCTCCCGAATTTGCTTCATATGGAAGAATAATTGAGGGTATGGATATTTCCGAAATTATGGCTGAAGCTGAAAAAATTAACAATCCCGAAAGCGGTTCAGCTTATATGCCTGGTGTGGAAGCATTTGAAAAGCTCGCGATTGCTGAAGAAATTAAGATTAAATTTTTCGGCGAAATGGATACCCAAATCGGTTATTGCTGGGGTAGAAATGATACTTTTACCGCTACCGAGTGGCACACCTCAAGCGAAATTAATATCGCTATTACCGACCTTGTAATTATTATCGGTCACTTGTGGGACGTTAAGGATAATAAAATCGATTCTTCTGCTTTCAAGGCATTTTTCGTTCCCAAGGGTACAGTTTTAGAATGCTATGCTACAACTCTTCACTACGGTCCCTGCGAGGCAAACGAAAACGGCTTCGGTTGGGTTGTTGCACTTCCCAAGGGCACAAATACTGAACTTGAGGGTGAATATGCCGATAAGCTTTTATGGGCAAAAAATAAGTGGATGATTGCTCACGAGCAAAGCACTGATCTTATTGAAAAGGGTGCTGTTGCAGGTGTTAGCGGCACTAATTTTGTAATTAAATATTAATGAACGGTATAATTTTCGATATTAAGGAAATGGCGGTGCACGACGGCCCGGGAATCAGAACTACTGTATTCTTTAAGGGCTGTCCGCTTCGCTGCCGTTGGTGTCACAATCCCGAGGGCTTATCCTTTAAGCCGCAGCTTATGTATAAAGAAATAAGATGTATTGATTGCAAAAGCTGTCAAAGGGAATGTGACCACGAGGAATGTAAGCCGTACGGCAGATGTATTTTTGCTTGCCCTGAAAACTGTCTTGAAATTGCGGGTAAAAAAATGAGCGCAAAAGCGCTTGCTGAAGAACTTAAAGAATCAGCTGAAATTTTAGGCGATATGTTTGGTGGTTTCACGTTTTCGGGCGGTGAGCCGCTTGCACAACCCGAGTTTCTTTTAAATTTAATCGATGAATTAAAAGATTATAATTTATGTATTGAAACAAGCGGTTTTGCTGATAGTGAAATTTTTGCGAGTGTTATTGAAAAGCTCGATTTTGTTATTATGGATATTAAGCTTGCCGATAATGATTTACACAAAAAATACACCGGTGTAGATAATGTTCAAATACTTAATAATTTTAAAATCTTAAAAAATAGCGGTAAGCCCTACGTTATTCGTACTCCTTTAATACCTAATATTACCGATACTAAGGATAATCTTGAGGCAATTAAAGAAATAATAGGGGATAGCGATTGGGAAAAATTACCATATAACGGTGCCGCAGGTGCAAAATACAAAATGCTCGGAATGGAGTTTTCGCTCGATGATTAAAAATTTTATTTTTGATTTTGGTGAGGTATTGGTAAAGTTTAATACTGAATATATGACGTCGGTTTATGCTAACCCGAAAGACGTTGCTTTAATTGAAAGCGTTGTTTTTGATCGCCTTTATTGGGATAAATTGGATAAGGGTACCATTACTGATGAAGAGGTAAGAAAAGGTATTTGCAGCCGTTTGCCTAATTCTTTACACGAAACCGCTTGTAAGGTTTACGATAATTGGTATAATAATACACCTTTTATCGACGGTATGCGCGATCTTTTAAAAGAAATTAAGCAAAACGGCGGTAGGTTGTTTTTACTTTCAAATATCAGCATTGGTTTTGCGAATAATTATGCTACCGTGCCCGAAATCAAAGAGGTTTTTGATATGTTTGACGGTCTTGTTTTTTCGGGACCTATCGGTATAACTAAACCAAATGCCGAAATTTTCGAGCATCTTTTAAATAAATATAACCTTAAAGCCGAAGAAAGTGCTTTTATCGATGATAGAATTGATAACGTTTTGGGGGCTAATAGGGTAGGAATAAACGGAATACTTTTTGACGGTGACGTTAAAGCGTTACGTTCAAAAATTTTAAAATAATAGGTGATTATTATGGCAACAAGTTGGAATTTTATTTCCGCTACAACTAAGTATAATACGTTAGAAGAAGACGTTCCCGCACCGTATTTGCGCAAAACCTTTAATTGCGAAAATGAGTGCAAGGGTAGTCTTAAAATTGCTGCTTGCGGTTTTTACGAGCTTTATTTGAACGGTGAAAGAATTACAAAGGGATATTTAGCTCCTTATGTAAGTAATACCGACGATTATATTTATTATGATGAATATGAAGTAAATCTTCAAAAGGGTAAAAACGTTATTGGTTTGTTACTTGGTAACGGTCTTCAAAATAACCCCGGCGGCTATATTTGGGATTTTGATAAAGCACCTTTTAGAAGTGCGCCGAAGGTTGCTGTAATACTTAACTTTGAAAACAATGAAATTTTAAGTGATGAATCCTTTAAAACTCATGCTTCGCCTATCGTTTCCGATGATTATCGTTTTGGCGAAAAGTATGATGCAAATTTAGAAATTGAAAATTGGAACACGATTGAATTCGATGATTCCGATTGGGGTAATGCTATTGCGGTTAATCCGCCTAAAGGCGAAATTAAGCTTTGCGAAGCTGAACCAATTATTAAAGAAACCGAAATTAAACCCGTTGATATTATAAAGGATGAAGACGGTTATATATACGATTTCGGTATATCAAACGCAGGTGTTTGCCGATTACTTGTTGACGGTATTAAGGGTCAAGAAATTGTACTTCGTTATACCGATATGCTAAAGGACGGTAAATTCCAGCTTGCTAACGTTTGGTTTGTTCGTGACTATTGGGAACGTGATAAGGATATCGTTCATAAGGATATTTATATTTGTAAGGGCGAGAAAAACGAAACTTATACCCAAACCTTTACATATCACGGTTTCCGTTACGTTAAGGTAACGGGTATTACCGAAGAACAAGCAACAAAGGATCTTTTAACCTATGTTGTAATACATAGCGATTTAAAATCACGCGGTAGCTTTGATTGTTCGTGCGATACTGTTAATAAGCTTCAAGAAATGACAAGAAGAAGTGATATTTCAAACTTCCATTATTTCCCGACCGATTGCCCTCAACGTGAGAAAAACGGTTGGACGGCTGATGCGGCTTTATCTGCCGAGCAAATGCTTTTAAACTTTAACCCCGAAAAGAGCTATCGTGAATGGATGAATAACGTTCGTAAAGCAATGTCCGAAGAGGGTGTTGTACCGGGCATTATTCCTACCGCTAATTGGGGATATGATGAATTAAACGGCCCCGCTTGGGATAGTGCGTTATTCTATTTGCCGTATTATACTTATGTTTATCGCGGCGAAACTACTATGATAACCGAAACTGCAGACGCATTTATTAAATATTTAAAATACGTTGAATCTCGAAAAGAAGAAAACGGTCTTTATAATTTCGGTCTTGGTGACTGGTGCCACGTTGGTCGTCACTCACCCGAAGAAATGCCAAAAGCACCCGTTATTGTAACCGACAGTATTATTTCGATGGATTTAGCGAATAAAGCTTCAATAATGTTTGAAGCTATCGGTCGTGACGATTATAAAGCTTATGCCGATAAGTTTGCAACTGAAATTAAGGCGGCTATTCGTGAAAACCTTGTTGATTTTGATACAATGGCTGTACTTGGCGAGTGTCAATCAAGCCAGGCAATGGCCTTATATTACGGTGTATTTGAAGCTGACGAATACGAAGCTGCTTTTAATAAGTTGCTTCAGTACGTTCACGAAGCCGATAACCATATCGACGTAGGTGTACTTGGCGGCAGGGTTATTTTCCATGTACTCAGCCGCTTTGGTTACAGTAGCTTGGCTTATAAAATGATTACCCGCCCCGATTATCCGTCATACGGTAACTGGATTGAACGCGGCGCTACAACCCTTTGGGAAAACTTTGACCCCGATTTTATGGATTCTCCAAACCATCACTTCTGGGGTGATATAAGCGCTTGGTTTTATAAGGTTTTGGCAGGTATTAAGGTTAATCCTACCTGTAAAAATATTAACGAAATTGTTATTGCTCCCCACTTTATTGAAGAAATCAGTAAAGTTAACGCAACCCATATAATGCCGCAGGGTGAGGTTTCGGTATATTGGGAACGCAAGCCCGACGTTATAGAGGTTAAGATTAATTTACCTAAGGGTGTTAGCGGTTACTTTATTGGTGGCGGTAACAAAGCAGTATTGGTTGACGGTGAAAATAATTTTATTCTTGTATTGTAACGATGACTTTTGATATAAAGTCAAAGCTTATAAGAAAATTGAAAAAGCATCTTGCGATAAATGATTGTATTAAGGAGTTTAAATATGTCGAATTTAGGTTATTTTAATAATGATAAAAAAGAGTACGTAATTGAAAATATGCGTCCTCGCAGACCACTTAAGAACTTTATTTGGAACGAGAAATTGATATTAATTCTCGACCATTTTGGTTTTGGCGAAAGCTTTAGATATATTCGCCCCGAAGAACGCCGTTTTATTGTTAACGACGGTGAAGCAGGTCGTTTAATATACGTTAAAGACCGTGAAACAGGCGAATTTTACGATGCTAACCGTAACTATACTAACAAACCATTCGAAAAGTACGAATGCCACGTTGGTATCGGTTATCAACAAATCGTAAGTGAATATAAGGGCTTAGAAGTAAAATACACCCTTACACTTCCTACCGAGGGTTTTGCTGAGCTTTGGAAGGTAGAGGTTAAGAATAATAGCGATAAAGCAAAGAAGATTGATTTAGTGCCTTATTGCCGTCCCGCAGTAAACGTAACAAGCCACTTAGCTTACGGTCGCGCTGATTATAACGAGGAGCTTGACGGTTTATACTTCCTTCACGATGCTTATAACATCAGCCACAACTACGTAAGCATCTATATGAAGGCTACAATGTCGCCCAATTCTTACGATATTAGCGATATTAACTTTAAGGGTGTTTACAATAGCCCTGCCGACCCTGTAGCTCTTCATAATGATAAGCTTTCTAATATCGGTTCTTCCTTTGATCCAAATTACTGCGGTGCTATGCAATTCGCACTTGATTTAGAAGCAGGCGAAGAAAAGGCAATTTATATCGTTTTAGGTATGGCTACCGATTTAGAAGATGCTAAAACCTCTGCTGATATGTACTTAAAGCCCGGCTTCTTTGAAGAATCTATCAATAAGGTTAAAGCTGACGCTGATTATATGGATAGTCTTTACGTGCTCAAAACTCCCGATGAATATATTAACACTATGGTTAATATTTGGCTTAAGAGACAAATTTCACTCGGTAAAACTTGGGGCCGTGTTTATAATATGGGCTTCCGTGATATTATGCAAGATACTGCAGGTCTTTCTGCATTTGACGGCAAGTTTGCAAGAGAAAAGATTATGGTTTGTCTTGCTACCCAACGTCCTAACGGTAACCCAATGAGATCTTTCGCTCCTATCGACCGTGACCCTTATTATGATGGCGCTGTTTGGACTCCCGAAACCGTTTTGGCTTACCTTAACGAAACCGGCGACTTAACTATTTTAGATGAAGACGTTCCTTATTTCGAAAGTGACGAACACGATAGCGTATTTGATCATATGTATCGTGGTATCCGCTTCCTTTTAGACAACCGTGGCGCTCGCAATATGGTATTATGGGGCGGCGGCGACTGGAACGACTCTATTAATAACACAGGTAATCAGCTTAAGGGTGAAAGCGCTTGGCTTAGTATTGCTACTGTTAAGGCAATTAAGGAATTCTGCCGCATTTGTGAAATTATGGGCGGTAAGGAAGAACTTATTGCTAAATTAATGGAAGAAAGAGAAGTTCTTAAAAACGCTATTTTAGAAAATGCTTTCGAAGGCGACCAATTTATTTACGGTATTAACGACTGGGATGAAAAGGTTGGCTCACACGAAAGCTATCAAGGTAAGACCTATCTTAACTCTCAAACTTGGGCAGTTTTGGCTGAAATGCTTGACGAAGAAGGCCTTAACAAGATTATGCAAACCGTTGAAGATAAGTTAAAGTGCGATTACGGTTACGTACAATGCGCTCCTGCTTACAGCGAAAGCGATTTCCACATTGGTCGTATGGCTTACTTTATTCCCGGTGGTTATGAAAACGGCTCTGTTTACAACCACGGTGTTGCATTTAAGATTGCTGCTGACTGCAAGCTTGGTAAAGCTGAAGAAGCTTATAACAGCTTAATGATGATGCGTTACGATAACCCCAAAAATGCAAATTCAGGTGTTGAACCTTACGTTGTAACCAATATGTATTTTGGTCCTCAAGAAAAGTATCGTCCCGGCTTCTCATATTATGCTTGGTTTACAGGTGCTGCAGGTTGGGTTTACCGTGATATTACCGAATTTATTCTCGGTGTTAAGGGCGAATACACAGGTCTTCAAATTAAACCTTGCATCCCTTCTTGTTGGGATAATCTTTTCGTTTCCCGTGTTTACAGAGGTGCAAGATACAACATTACCTTTAAACGTACAGGCGCATATAAGCTTATTGTTGACGGTAATGAAATTGAAGGAAACATTGCACCTATTTTCGAAGAAGGCAGCGAACATACAGTGATTTGCGAATTTTAATTGAGGTTAAAATCTATGTTTGAAAAAACAAAATCCCTTTGTGATTCGTTTTTAGATATGGGTGTACCCGGTTTTGACCTTGCTGTTTTTAAGGGCGGAGAATGTATTCTCCGCCACTATAACGGCTATAGCGATATTGAAAACAAGGTTAAAATCAACGGTAAAGAAAGATATAATATCTATTCTTGCTCAAAGCCGATAACCTGCGTTGCGGCATTACAGCTTTACGAAAAGGGCTTGTTTTCACTTGAGGACAAGCTCTCGAAGTTTATGCCCGAGTTTGAAAATATGACAGTTCAAACCGAAAATGGTATAAAAAAAGCCGAAAACCCGATTTTAATTAAACATCTTTTTGAAATGACGGCGGGATTTTCGTATAATATGGAATCCGAGTCACTTATGAATTGCCGCAAAGAAACAAACGGAAGATGTCAAACCCGAGAAGTAATGAAGTACCTTGCAAAAGAACCGCTTTTATTCGAACCGGGTGAAAGATGGGAATATAGCGCTTGTCATGATGTTTTGGCGGCTTTGGTTGAAGTGCTTTCGGGCGAAAAGTTTGAAATATACGTTAAAAATAATATTTTTGACGTTTGCGGTATGGAAAATTCTACCTTTATATTGCCCGATGACGAGCTTTCAACCGTTGCTGAGCAATACCGCTTTGAAGACGGTAAACCCGTTAATATCGGTAAACCTGTTCATCCGTTTTATAAGCTCGGCACCGAATATGCTTCGGGCGGTGCGGGTTGTATTTCAACCGTTGACGATTATATAAAGTTTTTGGAAGCATTACGCACGGGTCGCTTAATAAAGCTTGAAACCCTAAAATTAATGACTACCGACCGTCTTTCCTCAAAACAAAAAACCAGCTATTGGACAAAAGCCACTCATGGCTACGGTTTAGGTGTTCGTTGTGATTGCGGTATAGGAAAGAATCAAGACTTTGGTTGGGGCGGCGCCGCAGGTGCATACCTGGCGGTTGATTTAGATAATGAAATATCAATATATTTCGGTTGTCATTTACATTCTTCTCCCGGTCAGGGTCCGCGATCATTACTTTACCGACTTATTATAGCCGAACTTTTTGACAACGGTGATTTGGAAAACATTGAAAACGAAATGAAACAATTGTACGATTACAATTTGACTTACTAGGTGATTATATGAAATTGGCGGAAATTTTTAATGATAATATGGTGCTTCAGCGCGATAAGGAAATTTGTATTTTCGGTTGCGGTGAAGGTGAACTGATTATTGGTTTTTGCGGTAAAACCTATAATTTCTTATCAAAAACCGATAAATTCTGTTTTTATTTACCTCCTCATAAGGCAGGCGGCCCCTATGATATGACTTTAACACTTAACGGTGAAAAGCGTGTTATAAGCAATATTTTAATAGGTGACGTTTATATTGCGGCAGGGCAGTCTAATATGGAGCTTACCCTTAAGGATACGGCTGATATTGAATATTTTAATAATGAAAATATTCGCCTGTTTACTGAACCTAACAATGTTGACGAAGATAACAATCCAATACATAATTCAGCGGACTGGATAGCTTGTGAAGGCAAAAATGCAAACGATTTTTCGGCTATAGGTTATTATTTTGCAAACGAATTGCAAAAGCACAGCGGTGTACCTGTTGGTATAATTTCTTGTTCAAAGGGTGCTTCACGTGTTGATACTTGGACCGCACCTGAATATGTAAATCAAGAAAGTTATTTAGCAATGCAAACCGTTCGTTGTGGTGACTACGATTATTATAAGTTTAACCAAAATTCATATTTATACCTAAACAAGCTTTTAAATATCGTTCCGTTTACAAATTCGGGCGTTTTATGGTATCAGGGTGAAAGTAACCGTGGTATTGTAGAAAGCGTTTATTACGCTAAGATGCTTGAAATTATGATAAATAACTGGCGTGAAATTTGGAATGATAATTTGCCTTTTTATATTGTTCAGTTAATGCCTTATGTTGATAATCCAGAGGTGTCTGATTGGGCAATGATAAGAGCACAGCAAGAAAAGATTTCTAAAACGGTTGATAATACATATCTTGTTTCCCTTGTAAACACTGGCGAAAGCGACAAAATACATCCGATAAATAAGAAAGTTGTTTCTTATGAACTTGCTAATGCAGTTAAATACGCTCAGTTTAATGAAGCAGTTGAATATTGCGGTCCTGTTTTGGAAAAATACGAGTGTTCCCAGAAAGAAATCAAGCTTACTTTTTCACACGCTGACGGACTTTACATTAAGAACGAAAAGCTTTGCGATTTTTATGTTTATGCTCAAAATGGTGAGGAATTATCCTATGATATAAAAATTATAGATAATCACTTGTTGGTATTATTGACAAGTGATAAAATTCCCTATAAAATAGCATTAGGTTATGCTAATGCACCCGAACATAATTTATATAATTCTTCGGGATATTTAGCATCACCCTTCGAATTAAAATTGAATTGAGGTATAAAATGTATCCATTATTATTAAAAGCCCCCATAAAAGATTATATTTGGGGCGGCACAAAATTAAAAACCGATTTTGGTTTTGAAACCGATATGGATATTGCCGCCGAAGCATGGCTTTTGTCTTGCCATAAGGACGGTATGAACACTGTTTTAAATGGTGAACACAAAGGCAAAACAATTAACGAGGTTTTGGAAATTTGGGGTAAAGCGGCGCTTGGTAAAAACAGTGACAGCTTTTCATACTTTCCGATACTTATTAAGTTTATTGATGCAAAACAAAGCTTATCTGTTCAGGTTCACCCCGACGATAAATACGCTTTAGAGGTTGAGGGCGAATACGGCAAAACCGAAATGTGGTATATAGTTGACTGTGAAGAGGGCGCAGAGCTTGTTTACGGCTTCAAATCTGATATTTCTAAAGAAGAATTTGAAAA
>JAZQWD010000057.1:0-3660 GCA_045632165.1 Acutalibacteraceae bacterium
CTTGTGTATCATCAAGCTGCAGGTAGATGCACGCTGACGCGTGATGAGATACAAGGGCGGCTCGCCGCCCTTACTGATATACACCACGCTTCGCGCGGCGATGATATGCCAAGCCTGCGGCTTGGATAAACAAAAAAGGAACTTTTGTTTACCAAAAGTTCCTTTTTTGTTGGCCCGCCTGAGAGCATTCGAACCTCCGTTCTTCAGAATCGGAATCTGCTGCGTTATCCAGCTGCGCCACAGGCGGAGATATTAAAATATAGTGAAAAGTGAAAAGAGAAAAGTGGAAAGTTGTATAGTAAAAGTGGACACAACGAAGAGTGAATGATAAAATACATTCAGAGAGGTGTTCACAATGAAACGAACTTTCAGTAAAGAATTTAAGGTCAAAGCGTGCGAGTTAGTATTAAAAGACGGGATTAAGCACGCTGTTGTGGCAGAAAAGATGGGCATTAACAAGATAATGCTCTACCGATGGATTGATGAGTACGAAACCCACGGAGAAGAAGCCTTTGTCGGAAAAGGTCATCAGCGTTCAGAAGAAGCGGAACTCAGAAAACTTCGCAAAGAAAACGAACGCTTAAAAATGGAGATGGAAATATTAAAAAAAGCAGCGGCATACTTTGCAAAACACCCGGCAGACGAGTAAAATTTGCAAAATTGAAGTTAAGAAACTACAAAACGAGTGAAGTATGCAAACTGTTGGGTGTGTCCAGAAGCGAGTATTACCGTATTGCCAAAGAGCAGGATAATGAAGAAAAAGAACTGGAAAAGGCAGTAATTAACTGTTTTGAAAAGCACAAAGGCAATTACGGCAGAATACGAATTCGCAAAGAACTGCTTGGAAAGGGCATAAATATCAGCGAATACCGTATTGCAAGAATACTTAAGAAGAACGGAATGACCGCTAAAAGTGGTAGAACCGGTAAGCCAAGACCACCTAAACCGACAGAACAGCAGTATATAGAAGAAAATCTAATAAAGGACAAATTTAGTATAACCGAAGCAAACTACCTATGGTGTTCAGATATAACCGAGCTCAGGTGTTACAGAACAAAACTGTATCTTTGTGGAATAATTGATGTGGCTACGAGACGGATAGTTGGCTGGAGCATTGCAAAGAACCAAACTCAACGTTTGGTGCAAGACGCTTTAAAAATGGCGGTTGGAAGAAATCCAAACAGACCAAAAGACGCTGTATATCATAGTGATAGAGGTTGCCAATATACCGCCAAGAAGACAAAGCAACTCGTTGAGCGAAACGGTTTCCGTAAGAGTATGTCAAGACCTGGAACACCAAGCGACAATCAGCCAATAGAGAGTTTTTGGAAAACCCTCGAATGTGAGATGGCTGATATCAGCCATCTCACATTCGAAGAAGCTTCAAGAACGATAGTTGACTATATTGAACTTTATTACAATTCAGAAAGACTGCATTCAGGTATTGGATATTATATCCCAAACCAATTTTTCACTCTTTTATCTGTCTACTAATCTTGACAAGTTTCGTGAAGAGGTGCGGTGTCGCTTCGCGACGGATATAAATTGGAAGTTTAGGGGCTGAATGATTGCACAAACCAATGCCTCCATCTGAGAGGGAGGTGGATTTTTGCAAAGCAAAAAGACGGAGGGAGAGAATAAAAATACTGCAAATTAAATGTTTTTCTCTCCCTCAGTTTCGCTAACGCTCAACAGCTCCCTCGTCAGAGGGAGCCAAAGATACACCAATTAAACCGCCGACAAACTATAATTTATTTACATACCATAACCGACAATTTTTTTAAAAACGATATTGTATAATCTTTTTTGGGTGGTTTAATTGATTGTTTATGCTGACGTTTTGGTATTTCTTAATTTAATTGTCAATTATTTTTTGTTGCTTGCTGTTTCAAAAATACTTAAAAAATGCCCCAAAACAATTTGGCTTGTACTGTCGGCATTTTTGGGTGCGCTTTCTTCACTTTACATATTTTTGCCACCGCTTAAATTTTTTCTTGAAGGGCTTTTAAAAATTATAGTTTGCATGGTTATGTGCCTTACGGCGTTTGGCTTTAAAGGTATAAAAGCTTTTTTAAAAAGTGTGTTTTTACTTTTTGGGGTAACGGTTGGCTATGGCGGTTTAATGTACGCCGTGTGGCTTTTATTTTCGCCTAAAGGAATGGTTATAAACAATTCGGTTGTTTATTTTAATATTTCACTTTTGCAGTTAATAGTTTTTACGGTTTTGGGGTATATTGGCTTTTCAGTATTATTTCATATTTTTTCACGAAAAGCAATAACTGCAAAAAGGTGTGCGGTAACCGTATTTTTAAAGGGCAAAAGCATTAATTTTACCGCAATTATAGATACGGGAAATTCTATTGAGGATGTTTTTTCACGCGGTGAAGTTATAATTTGCGATAAAGCAATAATGCAAAAGCTTTTCGGCAGTGAAAGCGTAGAGGCTGTGCCGCACCTTCAAAACCGTTATAGGCTTTTGCCCTGCAGCACGGTGTCAGGTACAGACCTGCTTGAAGGGGTGCGGTGCGACCGCGCAGTAATTAAATTTGAACATAGGGAAGTTAAGCTTTCCGAACCGATACTGGTAGTTTCAAAAACAAGGCTTTCAGACGGTGAGGCAATAATTAATCCAAAGATTTTAGGGTGATATTTATGAAAATTAAAATGCTGTTTTACGGTTTTTTGCTTAAAATTGGCTTTATTAAGCCAACGCATTACATAAATGGGGCGCAAACCCTGCCGCCACCACTTAATGCCGACGAGGAGGCTATTTTACTGTCGCGTGACGATAAAAAAGCCAAGGATATTTTAATTGTGCATAATTTGCGGCTTGTGGTTTATATTGCGCGTAAGTTTGAAGCACCGAACACGAATATTGAGGATTTAATTTCAATAGGTACAATCGGTCTTATAAAAGCGGTTAACACCTTTTGCCTTGACCGTAACATTAAGCTTGCTACCTATGCCTCGCGCTGTATTGAAAACGAAATTTTAATGTATTTAAGAAAAAATGCAACTCAAAAAAATGAAATTTCATTTGACGAACCACTAAATATCGATTGGGACGGTAACGAGCTTTTGCTATCCGACGTGTTGGGTAGCGAAGGGGACGAGGTTGGACGCGATGTTGAGCAGGAGGATGAAAGGGTAATTTTAAACAGCTTTGTAAATGGGTTATCGCCACGCGAAAAGCAAATTATGGAAATGCGCTTCGGTATGAACGGGTATGAGGAATATACTCAGAAAGAGGTGGCAGATACGTTAGGCATTTCACAGTCGTATATATCGCGACTTGAAAAAAGAATAATATCAAAACTGAAAAAACAAATTGAAAAAGCTGTTTAGGTGTGGTATATTAAATAAAAAACGGAAGTTTAGGCTATGGAATATTTTATAATATACATTTTATCAATAAGCATAATTTCAATTTTTGCCGTAATGTTGGATAAAACTGCAGCGCGTAAGGGGAAAAGGCGTATAAGCGAAAATGCTCTTATGACACTTGCGGCTATTGGCGGTGGCGTTGCAATGTATTTTTCAATGCGAATAATTCGTCACAAAACACGCAAAAATAAGTTTATGGTGGGAATACCGGTTATAGTAATGCTTGAAATTGCCGTTTTAGCAATAATTTATTTTAATTTTTTGAAATAATTTTAA
>JAZQWD010000058.1:0-17428 GCA_045632165.1 Acutalibacteraceae bacterium
AGTACAATACAGTATTGAATCTTACGTTAAAGCTCAGTACAATAATGCTGACGCTAAGCTCGTTGCATTACTTAAAGAAATGATTAAGTATGGTGACTCTGCTTACGATTATGCTTACGGCAAATAATTAAACTTAAAAAACCACCTCGAAAGAGGTGGTTTTTGTTTATGGTTCAAATTGTGGACTGATTCTACCATATAAAAAGTAAACAAAAACCCTTTAGGGTAACCGGCAGTAGTGTTGCAAAAAGCAAATTTTTTGATACACTTATATGCGTAGCCGGATTTATTTCCTAAAGGGGCATTGTATACTACTGGTATATCCAGTAACTATAATTTAATCGATAATTTCAATAATAGTATTGTCAGTTATCTCATTGTCAGATAATACAATATATTTTGTATTGGATAATTCATGATATGAGCAAATTTGGTTTTTGCCGTTAACTTTAAATACTCTTTCAGAAGAATTGGCGTTTTTATAAACGACTTTAACGTTTTTGCCCTTGATTTTAAGTTCAATTTCTGCTTCGTTAGCAGGGAAATAGTTTGGGAACTCGATTTTAATGCCGTCAAGATTGGGTTTAATACCAAAGCCGTAACCAACCAATTCTTTAATCAATGTAGTTCCGCTTCCGGTATACCAATCTCCCATAGATTCACCATCTATAGTGTAATCAGGATTGTAGCAGTAAGAGTTTGGCATTACAAATGGGGTTTTCGAGCAGTTTTCGTGGGTTATTACAATGGATTTTTCAATCTGCTCCCACGCCATTTGGCTTTCTCCAATTTCAAATAATGCCATTGAACCGAAAATGGAGGAGTGTATATATGCGGCAAAGTTTTCAGCAATACCGGGTGTGATTGTGGAAATTCTGCCGAAGAAATCATAACTGTCCTTTAAAAACGGTTTATCAAAGGTTAAAAGTCCATACTTTGAATCTAACGTCTTAAAGGCATTGTGCACAACAGATTTGGTGGTAGTGTCTTTTTCAACTAAACCGCAAATAGCCCAGAGTGAATGAGCGGTTGAACTGATTCGTGATACACCGTCAGGGTCGTTAAAAGAACCTAAGAAATAAGAACGATCGTCACCCCAACCGTGAAGAATTCTCTTTTCTCCATTTTCGTTAACATCAATCGCATTTTTCAATAGTCCGTTTTCCAGTCTATCCTTAATATCAGAATACTTCTTAACTAAGTTGTCATAACCGCCAACCTTCGTGAGTACCTCTATAAGTTCGCGACAGCTTCTATACATTTGAGCAGAGGCCATAACAGTAACGCCGTTACCCCAACGTTTGCCGGCCTTTTTGGTGGCACCAAGTCTATCAATAGCATCGTTCCAGTCACCGTGGAGAATATGTAGACAATCGGTTTCATCGTCTAACTCACTGCAAAGGTAATCCATAATTCTTATTAAATGTTCAAGCACGGTATCGGAATAATCGGTTCGCGCCTTGTAGCCCGAGTTATCTTCTTTGGCAATAAAATATGAGCATTTTTCGTTAAGGATTGAAAAATCATTAGTGTAAGCAAGGTATGAATAAAATGCCGAAATAACAAAGGGCCCCTGGTCGATGTATTCATCAAGGTCAACCCTTGGCATAACATTAAGGTTATCTGAATAGGAGAATCTTCTGGGAGGACGTCCGGTATCCAAAACGAAATTAAGTGTGGAAGCGAGCTTTGCTCGGCTTTTTTCGGGTTGCCATAAAAGACAGCCTTCAAGCTGCTGCATAACGTCACGCATACCGATAAGCGAACCGTCAAAGTTCTTGCCCATGGCACAAAAAGAAACCTGCTTTTGAACGTTTTTAATAAAGCGGTTAAGTACATTGGGGTGAACATTGCCTTTATAATCTTTAAAGGTGATGTTAAATGTTGAAAGATCGCTTAAATATTCCTTTTCCAACACTTCCATACGCTTTTCCATGGCGCTGATATCACTTTCTTCTTTTAAGAAATCTTGTGCTGTCTCAGCATCGTGACAGTATGAAAGCACAATGTCAACTCGTTTTTGGCCATGGGGCTGCAGTGTATAACAATAAAGGTTTGCAGCAACGGGAGTGTCGGTCATATTTACGCTTGTCTTTTCTTCTGCAAATTGACCGTTTAATAAGCTTTCGGAATTCATAGCGGCTCTGACATTACCAAAAGCGCCTGTTTTACCGACAGTATGTGAAATTCTATCGGGTGCATCGTTAATATAAGGCTTAACAACCAAGTGTTGATTCCAGTTTTTGAAGAGGGTAGCACCGTTATGAGCTTCGGAATATTTGTTCATTTTATCCCAGAAATTTTCATGTTCTTTATTGGCTAAAATAGTTTCGAAGCAGGAAAGAAGATATACTTCTTGAACCTTTTCGGATTTATTGATTGCGGTCGATGTGAAAACAATCTTTTTGTCCTCAGTAACAAAAACACGTAAGGCAAATGTAATATCCGGAGTGTCTGCAAGATACCAAGCACATTTGTTTTCGTAAATTGTGTAGCGTTTTACGTTTGTTTCAGTAAGTTGTTTTGTTGTTTCGAAAAGCGAAACGGGGATGTATTTATCATCACTTTTAATACCACCAAAAAAGTGTACAGAAGGTTCTTCACAATAGTGAATGGGTTTAAATAAATTAAAAGTGGATTCCCAAGCTTCAATAATACCGTTATTATAAAGCCAAATAGTAAAGCCGTCATATCCGTAAGGGTAGCGTGTTGTACCTTTTTCTCTTTTACAGGAAAGAATACGGTCGTTACTTAAATAAAATGTGTTTTGGGGCAGTTTTACATTCTTATCATTATTTTTTAATGTAGTTTCAATTTCATTAACTAAAGAAATAATTTTGTCTTTCATATTCTATCTCCTTTTTTGAAATTCATTTATTATATCTTATCATAAATCTAAGTTTTCAACTATGCAAGAATATTTATTACAAATACCATAAATTATTGCATTTGTATTTTAATTCCGTTATTGTTACAAATCAAAAATAATGTTATAATGTTTATATAGTTTTTGTTTGGATGTGATTGTATGCTAAATGTTTACGATTTATGTAAACAAGCCGCTTCTGAGGGTACGGTTTTATTAAAAAATGATAGAAATTTACTTCCCTTAAGCAAGGGCACGCGACTTGCAGTTTTTGGAAGAATGCAAACTAATTATTATCGCTGCGGTACCGGCTCGGGCGGCGGCGTTCGATTAAAAGAAATACCCTGTATTTTAAATTCCTTAAAGTTAAATTCTGATTTGGTTTTGGATGAGGATTTAGTAAACGCTTATATCGAATGGGTAAAGGAAAATCCGTTTGATGACGGTGGCGGAGTATGGGCAGGTGAGCCCTGGCACCAAAAAGAAATGCCTATTAGTGATGAAATGGCACAAAATGCCGCTTTAAATAATGATGTTGCTCTTGTAATCATTGGTAGAACTGCGGGCGAAGATCATGATAACGCCGATGTTGAGGGAAGCTATAGACTTACCGAAGCCGAAGAAGATATGCTTTCTAAAGTTAGCAGTTATTTTAAAAGGATTATCGTAGCTTTAAATGTCGGCAATGTGATAGACCTTTCTTTTATTGATAAATATAATCCTCAATCAGTTTTGTATATCTGGCAAGGCGGTATGGAGGGTGCAAATGCCTTTGCAGAAATTTTAAGCGGCAAAATGTATCCATCCGGTAAGCTTTCGGATACACAGGTTTACAACTTAAATGAGCACCCAACAAACACCTCATTTGGTAATGCCGGTAAAATAATTTATGACGACGATATTTATGTTGGATATCGTTATTTTGAAACTTTTGCAAAAGAAAATGTGAGATATCCCTTTGGCTACGGACTGTCATATACTGAATTTGATGCTTCATACAGTGTCACTAATGACAGTGATTTTATAACCATAAACGCAAATGTCAAAAACATTGGCAATTTCTGTGGTAAAGAGGTAATTCAGGTATACTTTGAAGCACCCGCCAGCAATATGGGCAGTCCCTCAAGGCAGTTAGTAGAATTTGCTAAAACCAAAGAACTTGCTCCTTGTGAAACCGAGGAATTAACCATACGCTTCCAAATAAATCAAATGGCTTCATTTGATGATAGCGGTATAACGGGAAATAAATCTGCTTACGTTTTATTAGAGGGCGATTATCGAATTTATGTTGGCACTGATGTAAGAAGTGCAAAGTGCGTTTTTACATACAATGTACCAAGCATTAAGGTTACCGAGCAATTAAGCTCTGCTATGGCCCCTTATATAGATTTGGATGTTATAAAAGCTGAAAAGAAAAATGATGATTATGTAATTGGACGTCGTAGCATTAAAGGGCAAATGGCCGATACTAAAAGCTTTAAAGCCGATTTTAATGAGATTGGCTTTACAGGCGATAGAAACATAAAGCTTTCTGATGTATTTGAAGAAAAGCACAGCTTAGATGAATTTATTGCACAATTAAATGATATAGAGCTTGCTGCTTTAGTTTGCGGTGAGGGTATATGCAGTCCCAAGGTTACCGCAGGGGCAGCAGGTGCTTTGGGTGGTCTAACCGAAAGCTTGTCTAATTACGGAATACCTGCTTGCTGTGTGGCGGACGGACCTTCCGGCATTAAAATAAGCAAGGAATATGAAACCACATTAACCCCAAATGGAACAATGCTTGCGTGTACCTGGAATACCGAAATAGTAGAAAAGGTTTTTGAGGCAATTGGTCGTGAACTTAAAAAATATGAGGTGGATTCACTTTTAGGACCGGGGCTAAATATACACAGAAGTCCTTTGTGCGGAAGAAATTTTGAATACTTTTCGGAAGACCCATATTTAAGCGGAAAAATGGGTGCATATATTACAAGAGGTATTGCTGAACACGGCACCTATTCCACCATAAAGCATCTATGCTGTAATAATCAGGAAAAAAGAAGGTCGGATTACGACGTTACAGTTACTGAAAGAGCACTTAGGGAAATATATTTAAAACCATTTGAAATTGCAGTAAAAGAAGGCAAAAATGTTTTAATAATGACCTCGTATAATTCGGTCAACGGTTTTTGGTCGGCATCTAATTATGATTTGACTAAAAAAATCCTAAGAGATGAATGGGGTTTTAATAACATTATTATGACAGACTGGTGGGCAAAATGTAATGCAAATCAAGGAGATTGGGGTAGCACAAACCGTCTTGATGTAATGGTACGCTCACAAAACGATTTATATATGGTTTGCCCCGATGCGTTAGTTAAATCGGGTAGTATACTCAAAGGAATTGAAGACGGAACTATCACAAGAGCACAGCTTCAAGCTGATTGCAAACGAGTTTTAGAGTGGATTTTAAAGACAAACTCCTTTAAAGATTATATCGAGCGCGGTTGCACACCCAAGTATCCGATTGTTGTAAATATCGACAATATGCGTGTTGTAGACAGCATCGATGAGGTTGAAGCGGATAAGGAGTATATTATTGGTATCCGTTCTAACAGTGATGCGGCATTTGTATTTAAGATTTCAAGCGAATTGGATTCTTTGGCGCAAATACCGATAAACGTTAAGGTAGATAATTCCGAGTTTTTAATTATGGTAAACGGCACCGGCGGTGAAGAGGTTGAGGTTACTCGACTTCTCAGAATCGACTGGTGGGAGAAACACAAGATAACACTTAGTTATTCAAATGCGGTTTCTGTAAATAGCATTATTATGAAGCAAAGGTAAATAAAAATGGGTAAATATTTTAAATGTTTTACGGATAAAAATCCTGTTTCTTATAAGCTTGGTGATGAAATTGTTTTTACGGTTTTTGCAAGAGAAGACGGTAAAAACATTGATTGCGAAAAGCTTGAGTGGACCTTATCGGGTGACGACGGTGACAAAATAAGCGGTTTTGCCGATATTAGCGAGGATAAGCCGTTAACCGTAAAATACACCTTAAAAAGAATCGGCTTTGTTCATCTGAACTGCGTTGCTTTAGACAAAGATGGCAAGGCGGTTGAGGGCTTTGAGCCTTTAGATTCTTCAGCGGGCGTTGACGTTGCAAAAATCACTTATTCTGATAACCTGCCCGATGATTTTGACGAATATTGGTCAGAGGTTGAAAAATTGGTTGCCGATTTTGAAACTGAGGTTGTCTATTTTAAGGAAAGCGACCGACGTGAGGGGTACAAATCCTACGAGGTAAGAATTAAGACCCCGTCGGGCAGACCCGCCTCAGGACACGTAACTATTCCCTTAAAGGAAGGCAAATTCCCGATTCGTATTTCGTTTTTGGGGTACGGCCTTCACGTAGCCGGTTATGAATATCAAGAGGATATGATTTGCGGTTGCTTTAATGCTCATGGTTTTGAAAACGAGGATTGGGAGCAAATCGAACCTAAATACGGCAAAGAGCTTAGTATGTACGGTTTTAATGAAGAAGAAAATGCTTCAAATAAAACCACCTATTTTAGAAATATGATGATAAGAAATCTTATCGCACTAAAATATTTAAAAACCTTGCCCGAGTGGAATCAAAAAGATATATTATCCGCAGGTGGCAGTCAGGGTGCGCTTCAGGCGATAACGGTTGCCGCACACGACAGTGATGTAACCGAGGTTGTGGCATATAAGCCTTGGCTTTGCGACCTTAACGCCGAAAATAACGGCTATCTTGGTGGTTGGAGACCTAAGTTTGCCGAGGGACTTCGTTATTTTGATACCGTAGCACAGGGCACACGTCTTAAGTGCCCGATAAGTGTTGAGTGCTATTTGGGGGACTATTGTTGTCCGCCTAAAACCGTTATGGCGCTATATAATTCTATAAAAAGTGATAAAAAGATTAAATTTATTCAAAGCGCAAGGCATAGCTATTTCCCGCCTGAGGACGAGGAAGTTAAAGCCGAATTTTAGGATAAATTAATGGGAGGATTTAAGATGTCAGTTAAGGTTTCGGTAGCCGATTTCGGCGCTTTTCCAGACTTGAATGAATATACTTCTGATAAGATTCAAAAAGCAATCGATTACTGTTTTTTAAACGGTGGTGGCGAGGTTGTAATTCCTACGGGTATTTACCGTATCAAGGGTTTGCGCCTTCGTTCAAACGTTACCCTTCATTTGCTCGAATATGCAATGCTTATAGGCAGTCGTGATTATAAGGATTATTTCATTTTGGATAATGATGAATTAGAGCCTGTTGACCCCGCATTATTGGACCCTACTGATTGGGAACGCTTGACGGGTGAAGCAAAGCGTCTTAAATTCCACAAATACGGAAGCCGTTGGCATAACGCAATGATTAGAGCGTTTAATGCTGAAAATATTGCGATTATCGGTGAACGCGGTTCGATTATTGATGGTGATAACTGCTTTGATGCAGGCGGCGAAGAAAAATATCGCGGCCCTCACGGTGTTAGCATTATCAATTGTGAACACGTGGTTTTAAAGGGTTATACAGCACGTAATACCGGCAACTGGGCAACCGAGGTGCAAAACACCAACAACCTTTTGGTTGAAAATGTTTTGGTGCTTGCGGGTCATGACGGTGTTCATATGACCACCTGTGAAGACGTAATTATTAAGGATTGTGAATTCCATACAGGCGACGACTGTGTGGCGGGCTTTGATAACAAAAATATTATTGTTTGTGATTGTATACTTAATACCGCTTGTAATGCTTTCCGTATGGGTGGTACAAATATTTTTATTCACCATTGCGAAATATCCGCACCTCCGACCTATCTTTTCCGCGGTGCGATGACACTTGAAGAAAAACGTGGCAATATTATGGCTAATGACGCTGCTTTTGCAAAGGATTTTAGCCGCGCCAACACATTAAGTCTGTTTACCTATTACGCTGACCCGTCAGTTATTATTAAAAACTTGGCAACAAATATTGTTATACGCGACTGTAAGGTTTCGGGAACACAAAGATTTTTACATTTCAATTATTCGGGTAATGAACCGTGGCAAAATAACAAGCCACTTTTGGATATTAAGTTTGAAAATATTGTTGCAACCGATATTGAAATGCCGCTAACCGCTTATGGCGACAAGGAAAACCCTTTCGAATTGACACTTTCAAATGTTGAATTTTCTTTTAAAAAGGGCTTTGAACAGAATCCCTTTATGCATGTTGCAAACTTTAAGAAAATTAAGCTTAAAAACCTAAATGTTAAAAATGCAAAGGGCGAATGCTTAATTAAAAGTTGGACCGAAGGTGGCAAGTTTGAATTTATTAACCTTGAATGTGATATAGACAAAGATAAATTGGTTAAATATACTGATGAGCCATTTGTCTGCAAATGGATTTAAAATTGTCAATGGTTTATATTGAGAGTGAGTACGAATGCAGGAAAAATCTTTGAAACGAAGCAGACTAATGTATATAATTGAAGCTGCTTTAGAATATTTTTTTACTATGATGGTTGCCGGTTCTTTTTTGGCGACCCTTACGAAAGAACTTGGTTTGACTGATAGTTTAACAGGTGTACTTTCTTCTGTGGTTTCTTTAGGGTGTCTGTTTCAACTTTTATCACTTTTGGTAAGACCCAAGAGGGCTAAAAAATCAGTAATAATTTTAAGTATGCTAAACCAAACGCTCTTTACGTTGCTTTACGTTATACCTGTTATAAGCATAAGCCCAATAGTTAAAACGGTGCTGTTTGTTACCTTTATTGTTGTAGGTTATATGATTTTTAATTTTGCTCATCCTAAGAAAATAAATTGGCTTATGTCATTGGTTGAGGATAGCAAACGAGGCGGCTTTACAGCGAACAAGGAAATAGTTTCTTTGATTTCGGGGATGGCCTTTTCGTTTATGATGGGAGCATTAATTGACCATTTCCGCGAAGTGGGCAGGATAAAAACTGCATTTATTTTGACCGCCGTTGTACTGTTTTTAATTATGGTATGCCATACCTTGACAATGTTTTTTGCGGTTGAAAAAGAAACACCAAATCTTCCGCGTAAGAACCTTAAAAGAACAATTGGTGAACTAGTTAAAAACAAAAATATTTTAAGAGTTTCAATTGTTTTTATTTTATATTACGTTTCTTATTACATATCTATACCGTTTTACGGAACCTATCAGATAAATGAATTGGGGCTAAGTTTAACCTACGTTTCGGCTATCGTTATGTGCGGAAGTATATCACGTATATTTGTTTCTAAATTTTGGGGCAGATATGCTGATAGAAAATCCTTTACAAGAATGATTGAAAAGTGTTTTATTTTTTTAGGGATTTCCGAACTATGCGTGGCTTTTGCAGTGCCCCAAAACGGTAGAATAATGTTTCTTTTATACTATCTATTCCAAGGAATAGCGTTTGGTGGAATAAGCAATGCGCTTATCAATTTGGTTTTTGATTACGTTACAGTAGAGCAAAGGGCAGATTCATTGGCAATAACTCAAGCAATAGCGGGCTCTACGGGCTTTATTACTACACTTTTAATAAGTCCTGTGGTATCTTATATTCAAAACAGCGGCAATAAGGTGTTTGGAATACCGATTTATGCTCAGCAGTTTGTATCAATTATTGCACTTGTTGTTTCAATATCTGCAGTATTTTATATACGGTTTATATTTATTAAAAAATCATCTCATTAGTTAAAATAGCATAACAAATGATAGATTGAATCAATATGAGGATTTTATGAATATTATAAAAATAACTAATAATCAATTTCAGTTAAACACCAAAAATACAAGTTATGTAATGTATAACGAAAACGGTGTGTTATGTCATACCTATTACGGCAAAAGCTTGCCTGATGTTGACCATAGCTATATGGCAAGGCGCTGCCGTTATAACGGCGATATACAGTCAAATATAAGTGCAAATGTCCCCACTTTAGATAATGCTTTACTTGAATATCCTGTTTTTGGTGACGGTGGTATTGTAAGTCCTGCGCTTGAGGTTTTAAATGCTGACGGCACAAACTTTGCCGATTTGCGCGTGGTTGATTATATCGTACATAATGGTAAACCCGAAATTAATGGTTTGCCTGCGGCTTATTGTGAAGACGGCGACAAGGTAGAAACTCTTGAAGTTAAAACTGTCGATAGTTTTAGCGGGGTAGAAGTTAGTCTTTTTTATGCCGTGTTTTACGATTATGACGTTATAACCCGTTGGGTGAAGATTACAAACAACGGCGATAATGCAATAACACTTTTAAAAGCGTTAAGCGGTAACATTGCATTTGATAACCATAATTACGACGTTATTTCAAACTTCGGCACTTGGGCAAGAGAACGTCAAATTGAACGCGCACCTCTTCTTCATACGGGCGCTGTGGTTGAATCTAACTGTGGTTCAAGCTCTCACTATGCTAATCCATTTATGATTATGGCTGAGCATAATACCACCGAAGATAGTGGCGAAGCTGTCGGTATTGCACTTGCATATTCCGGAAACCATAAAATGTCGGCAAATTTGAGTAAGTACAATGTTGTAAATCTTTCGGGTGGTATTTCTCCTGATAATTTCCGTTGGAATTTAAAAATAGGTGAAAGCTTTTCAACACCCGAACTTGTAATTTCGTTTAGCGATAACGGCTTAAACGGTTTGTCGCAAAATTTTCACAGTATTATTAAAAACCGTGTTTGCCGCGGTGTGTATAGAGATAAAAAGCGCCCTGTGTTGCTTAATTTGTGGGAAGCTTGCTATTTTAATTTTACCAATGAAACAATTAAAAAAGCCGCCGATTCGGCAGCCGATTTAGGTGTTGAATTACTTGTTATTGATGACGGTTGGTTTGGCAAAAGAAATAATGACCATTCTTCCCTTGGTGACTGGTATGTAAATGAAGAAAAAATCAAATGCGGTCTTAATGAGCTTTGCAAATATGTAAATTCAAAGGGTTTGATGCTTGGTATTTGGTTTGAGCCCGAAATGATATCGCCTGATAGTGATTTATATAAAAAGCATCCCGAATGGGTAATGCAAATTAACGGAAGAAAACCAACCGAAACTCGTTGGCAGTTAATGCTTGACCTTACAAATCCAGAGGTTTGCGATTTTGTTTATGATAGCGTGGCATATGTTCTTAAAAGTACAAATATCCAATATGTAAAATGGGATTATAACAGAACAATGGCGCATATCGGCTCGGCATATCTCAAAGCAGAGCAGATGGGTGAATATTATCATAGATACCTATTAGGACTATACGGTGTTTTAGAGCGACTTACAACCGATTTCCCGAATGTTTTGTTTGAGGGTTGTGCCTCGGGCGGTGGCCGTTTTGATATAGGTATGCTATATTATACACCACAGATTTGGACAAGTGATGACACAGATGCTGTTGAGCGTGCCGAAATTCAGTACGGGACATCACTTATTTATCCTATGAGCTGTCAATCGGCTCATGTATCTGTATGTCCTAATCACCAAACAGGCAGAACAGTATCAATGCAAGCACGACATATATTTGCTCTCACAGGCTCTTTCGGTTATGAACTTGCTCCTGAGAAAATTGCCGATAGTGATAGAGAATATATTAAAGAGTTTATTAAGTTTTATAATGATAACTTTGATGTTTTCCAAAGCGGTAAGTATTATAGATTAACAAATCCCACAAATGCCGATTTCGCAGTCTTCCAATATGTTTATAATGGCAGAGTAATTGTGGGTGCTATGCAGATGTCAAATCATGCTGTTAATTTGCAGAATACCGTAAAACTTAAAGGCTTGGAACCAAACGGAATATATTTAAACAAGGCAACAGGTAAAAAGTATTACGGAAGCCAACTTATGCAGTTTGGTTTGCCACTAAATGTTTGCACAGGTAAAAACGATTATTGTGCATTTGTATGGGACCTTTCGCTATGTGATTAAACTTTATAAATTTAAAACACCCGACTGAGTTGATATGCACCCCAAAAGTTAGACGCTTTTGGAGGTGCATATTTTCGCTATATAATAAAAACTCCTGATTCTTACGAATGAGGAGTTTTCTTAATTGCAAATGATTTTCGTTATTTTTTAAACCGTTAAAACAACCTTACCAACGTTTTGTCCTTTGTAAAGGATATCGTGGGCTTCCTCTGCTTGTTGAATAGGCAAAACCTTATAAATAGTGGGTTTGACCTCTCCTGATTCGACCTTAGGCCATACGTTTTTAACGAGGTCCGCTAAAATTTGCGCCTTAACTTCGGGTGTTCTTGAACGAAGCGTTGAGCCAATAATTCGAACATTTCTGACATATATATTCTTAAGATCAATTTCAGTTTTATATCCTGCAAGCGCGGCTATCATAATCCAACGAGCACCATGCTTTAAATAGTGGATACATTTACCCATTATTTCACCGCCCAAGCAGTCAATAGCAACGTCTACGGGATGTCCGTTTTCCAATTCTTCCTTCAAAACCTCAACTATATCTTCTTTTGTGGTAACTACTACTCTATCAGCGTTAAGATGCTTTATATTATTAGCGATCTCTTCGGTTAAAACGGTTGTTATAACTCTTATACCAAATGCTTTTGCCATTGGGATTATGACAGAAGCTAAACCGCTTGCTCCTGCGTTCATTAAAAGGGTGTCGCCATCTTTAACATTGCCTTCAATGAATAAATTAAGGTAGGCTGTTGCAAATGCTTCGGGAATAGCTGCAGCTTCAACCATAGAGCAGTTTTTGGGAACTGGCATAAGCATATCGTACTTAATATTTGCGTATTCTGCGTAACCACCGCCACCCAAAAGCGCACAAACCTTATCACCAATGTTCCAGTTAGATTTTTTCTTTGCACCGTCAGCTATTTCAACAATAGTTCCCGCAATTTCAAGTCCCATCCATTCTGGGCAGCCTGCTGGGGGAGGATAATCTCCCTCGCGCTGCATTAGGTCGGCACGGTTAAGGGCAGCCGCTTCAATTTTCACAAGGCAGTCGTCATCGCCTAAAATTGGGTTGGGCACATCGTCCCATCTTAAACTTTTGTCGTCATTTACAAGTATTGCTTTCATATCAAATTATCCTTTCTGTTTTTAGTGAAATGTCGTGACATGTATACACACAGTATTTGTTGCTGCCGTATTTTTCTATAAATTCTTTGCTTTTTTCTAAATTATGGTAACAGCCTGTAGGTATCTTACGGGTGATGCAGTCATTAACATAAAATTCATCGCCTGCAAGTATATGTATTTTATCTTTATCGGTTATCTCTATTATTGCTGAACTGACCGAATGACCTCCCCACTTTATAACTTGGATTTGCCCTTCAATAAGCAGTTTGTCTTTGAAAATGTTAACAGGCATATTTTTAGAAATATATTTTTTCCCGTTTGAATACTCTTCCTCGGTTATATGCACCACGGCATTTTTAAAATGAGGTAACGCTTCAATATGGTCATGATGAGCGTGAGTAATTATAACATCGGTTATCTCATTGGCGGATAAACCTAATTGTCGTAAAACAAATGCTGGCGAATAAAACCTTTTCATAACGAAATCAGGCATAGTATCACAGCCGGCATCCACTAAAATATTTTTATCTTTTGTTTTAATCAGATAAACCGCAAAAGAAATAGGTATTACTTTTTCTTTTGAACCACCACAAAAAGCCATACTTTCAGGCAAGACCGATTCAGCATATTTTAAGCAGTATAAAGATAATGATTTTGTCAGCATATCACAATTTAGCATAAGACACGACACCTAAAAATCAATGTTATCTCTTATGGTTTTCATAATGCTTAAAAGCGGTTGAGAAGCTGTCGAGAGTTCATCATGCTCATAAACACAAAGAGCCATACAACAACCAAGTTTTATTCCAAGTCTTCTGTGTATTGTACTCACTCCGCCTGACAAGAACAAAAACGGTGCTCCAAGCTCTTGCTTTAAAAGGTTTGTAGTACGCAGGTTTTCAATCTGCTGTTCCATAGTGTCTGCAGCGGTTACAATTTTAATAATATCCGCACCCCTACGCTTTTGCTCAAGGGCTATTTCAAGAACACGCTCCGACGGAGCATATTTATAAAGATGCGAAGACATAAGTACCTCTGCACCCAAACTATGCAGCTTTTCAATAAGCTTCATTTGCTTTTGTATAGCTGCATCATTGTCGGTAAGTTCTTCAGGGTGTTTGCAGAAGATATCACCCATAACATCACAAAGAGTCGCTCCGCTTTCTGCGAGAGATACGATTCCGTCTGCTAACTCATCATCAGTAAAATTTTGATTAAAAGCATATCTGTAATTTGTCACATAGCAAGGTCTGCCTTGCATTTCTGCAAATAGTTTTTTATATGTATCGGGGTTTTGAAATTCAGGATTTAAAGTTTCTACCTGTAAGCCGTAAGCATCTGCACCCATACAGTTTGCATTCCTTATTCGGCTAATCGCCACTTCCGGTGTTCTGCATTGAAGCATAACCGTAAGTAACGGATTACTATGATTTAAAAAAGATTTTTTCATTACCAGCACCTATTCATAGCGTTTCTTCCGCCGTCTATCATAATGTTTTCTCCGTTAATAAACTGACCTTTGTCGGATGCTAAGAAAAGACATAAATCAATTATTTCCTGCGGTTCGGCAGCTCTGCCTAACAGTGTTTTCATATTTGCCATAGCAGCTCTTGTCAGCACAGGACCGGGAGACACGCAAACACAGCGAATACCGTGACGGGAACCGTACTGAGCAATAGATTTTGTAAGTCCGTACATAAGACCTGCTTTTGAAGTAGGATAATCCATTCCGTAACTGTCACCTTCTGCACCTGTAATAGAGCCGACATTGATGATCAGTCCGCTTTTTTGCTCACGCATTTGTTTTAATACAGCATGGGCAAAATAGAATGGTCCTTTTAGGTTTACATCGATTCCCCAATCGTAAACATCTATAGGTACATCAGGAAATTCAGGATATTCCTCTCTGTTAACATTGCGCATACGTGTAGCGGTTCCTCCTGCAAAGTTTGCTACAACATCAATACGGCCGAATGTCTCAACGGCTTTATCTCTCGCATTGCAAATTTGGTTATAATTTCTTACATCGCAAACAGCACCAATAGCCTTGCCTTTTCCTTTTGCGTTAATTTCTTCAACCTTTTCTTTTAAAACATTTTCATTAATATCGCACAATACAACACTTCCACCAAGGTCTGCCCAAGTCTGTGCAAAAAGAAGTCCCATTCCGGATGCTGCACCTGTTGATATTGCTATTTTACCTTCAAAATTCATGTTACATACCTCCTTTAATTTTATTATACACCAAATGTAAATAGCAAAAACAATATATGTTTAACATTTTTGATATTAAAACAGCAAAAAACTTGAAAAATATTGATAAAAGTATTATAATTTGCATGGTGATACCAATGAATTTGTTTAAGGATATAATTGTAACAGAAATTCAAAAACCCTTTACTGTTTTTTCAAAAAAGGGAAGAACCGATCATACTGAAAATCGGCTTTATTACGGTTTGTCATTTTGCCTTGGCGGACAAATAACTTATACCCATAACGGCCAAAAAATTGTATCTAATAAAAATAACGCTGTTATTATACCGCAGGGTTCAACATATTCACTTCGTGGAGATAAAGAAGGTCTTTTTCCGCTTATAAATTTCAAAGCACAAAATTTTTCTTGTGACTCTTTTATTGTAATTCCATTAGATGACCCTATGCGTCATATAAACAACTTCAATAAACTTTCAGATTATTTCTTGCGTGAAGATAAATATCTTGAAATTTTCAGTTTATTCTATTATATCTTAGAACGCCTAAATCTTGAACAATCGCATACTCAAAACCCTCTATATCCGGTAATAAATTATTTAGAAAAAAATATTTCAAATCCCGATATCACTAATGTGTTTTTAGCAAAAAAGCTTGGAATCAGTGAAGTCTATTTAAGAAAATTATTTTCAGCACATTATGGAATTACTCCAAAACAATTTATTATTGATATGCGAATCCAAAAGGCGAAATCACTGCTAACAAACGGAACATACACTATTACTTCTATTTCCGAGGAGTGTGGTTTTTCAAGCTTATATCATTTTTGCAGAGCTTTTAAGGAAAAAACCGGAATGACACCTACTGAGTACGCAGCTTTCAATAAGATTTATCAAATATAAAAGCGAGGTTTTTACCTCGCTTTTTTTATGCGTTAGTAGGAATATCTTGTACTATCAGCAAGATATTCCTTGATGCATTTTCCCAGTTTTCTTTTAAATACTGTTCTGAAATAGCCTACATCTGTATAACCGCAGCGCCAGCTAATTTCTTTTTGAGAAAAGTAACCAGTTTCTAAAAGTGATTTTGCATACTGTATGCGTAGTGTATCAAGATAGTCTTTTGGGGATGTGCCATATATCCGGTTGAATTCTCGGCGATAGTAAGCAGGTGAAACACACGCCTGCATCGCCAAATTCTCTATTGAAAGTTCGGGGTCCCAAAAGTTTTTGCGCATATATTCGGCGGATTCTAAAATCCTGTTATCTTTTAAATTGGCGGTAAAACCAACATCGCGAGTAAGCTCGGATAAAATTTCATATACAACCGATGTGATGCGGTAGGTTGAACCGACATCATTTTCATATTTAATGGTTAATGCTTTTGTAAACAATACCTTGTATTTTTCAGCGTCAGGCACTTTAAACACTTGAATTTCTTCCATAGCGAAATTGATCATATGAAAATGAATTACAAGGATATCTTCTTCAAAATTGTTGCGCTCGTATGCCACACCTGCAGGTATAATACAAATACTTGTTGGTTCGAAAGTGATGGTTTTGCCTTTGCATAAATATTTACCCGCAGTTTTTAATCTTAATGATATAGCCGAATAGGTGCGAGCAGGTACAAAAACTTTTTCGTGTTTCTGGTGATAGTTTAAAACATCGGTAACTGTAATTGCTAAATTTTCGGGCAGCATTTAATCACCTCATATTGATTTTAACAGTTTTTGTAGCGAAAATCAACTGTTTTATAGCGAAAATCAACTTGTTTTATATCGGTATTTCTATATAATTTAGTTGTAATAATTTTTGAGGTGATAAAAAATGAATTATTGTTCTAACCCAACTGATTTGCGAATAACTGATATGCGCTTTGTCGATATCGACGGTGCCCCCAAAAGGTGTACTATTTTAAGAATAGACACAAACCAAGGTGTTTCGGGCTTTGGTGAAGTGCGTGATGCTTCTTCAAAAACCTATGCGCTTATGCTTAAAAGCAGAATTATAGGCGAAAATCCTTGCAATGTAGACAAAATTTTTCGCAAAATTAAGCAGTTCGGCGGTCCGTCACGTCAAGGTGGCGGCGTTTCAGGTATTGAAATTGCTCTTTGGGACTTAGCCGGTAAGGCATATGGGGTACCGCTTTATCAGCTTTTAGGCGGTAAATTCCGTGATGAGGTACGTGTATATTGTGATACTGACGTTGATGGTAAGCACACAGGTCACGATATGGGACTTGCCTTAAAGAAAAGAATGGAAATGGGCTTTACTTTCTTAAAAATGGACCTTGGTAT
>JAZQWD010000059.1:0-2591 GCA_045632165.1 Acutalibacteraceae bacterium
TTGAAATTTGCAAAATGTTATGTTATTATTTATATGTATTATAAAAATTATCTAATTATGCTCATTTTACATACGGAGGAATAAAAATGTTTGAATTCGCAGAAGATCAAAACGTAGTACAAATTAAAGTCGTTGGTGTTGGCGGCGGCGGCGGTAACGCTGTTAACCGCATGGTAGACGCTGGCGTTAAGGGTGTTGAATTTGTTGCAGTAAACACCGATAAAGCTGCTTTAATTAAATCAAAGGCAGACATTAAACTTCAAATTGGCGACAAGACAACTGCAGGTATGGGCGCAGGCGGTAACCCCAACAATGGTCACGCTGCTGCTGAAGAATCACGCGATGAAATCGCTGCAGTTATCCGCGATGCTGATATGATTTTCATTACCGCAGGTATGGGTGGCGGTACCGGTACAGGTGCAGCTCCCGTTGTTGCTTCAATCGCTAAGGAACTTGGCATCCTTACCGTTGGTATCGTTACCAAGCCATTCCCCTTTGAAGGCAAAAAGCGTATGACACAAGCTGAAGCAGGTATTGCTGCTTTACGTGAATATGTTGATAGCTTAATCGTTATCCCCAACGAACGTCTTAAGTACGTTTCTGCTGAAAAGATTACCTTCAAGAATGCATTCGATATTGCTGATGACGTTCTCCGTCAAGGTGTTCAAAGCATTTCTGAACTTATCAACGTTACCGCACTTGTTAACCTCGACTTTGCTGACGTTAAGTCAATTATGGCTGACGCTGGTTATGCTCATATGGGTGTTGGCGTTGCTACAGGTCGCGATAAGGCAGAACAGGCAGCTCGCGCAGCTATTTCTAGCCCCCTTATCGAAACTTCAATGGAAAATGCACGTGGTGTAATCATCAGCATCACAGGTTCTGTTGATATCGGCCTCGAAGAAGTTGAACTTGCTTCTACCATCATTTCTGAAATGGCTCATCCCGATGCAACCATTATTTGGGGTGCTCAGCTTGATGAAAACATTGAAGACACTATCCGTGTAACAGTTGTTGCTACCGGTCTTGGTGATGAAAAGAAAGATGATAAGAGCGACCTTCTCACTTCTTTTATGAACAACAATAAAAACGAAGACGAAACTTATGACGACGTTATGAGCTTCTTCCAAAACAACTAATATAAGTTTAAATATTTTAAACCTATGATTAAGAGTAAGTAACTTTACTTTGGGTTTATAGAGAACGGCCGATGGTGGAAATGCCGTAACTTCGAGGTTAAGTGAATGGACTTATGAGGGCGACCGAAAGCGCGTTTGCGTTAGTAGCAGTCGACGGGATTTGCGCCCGTTACCAAGGCAAGTTGCATTTTAGTGCAATTTAGAGAGGTCGAAGTATATTTCGGCAACTCGGGTGGTACCGCAGGATTTTTAAATTAAAAAGTCTTGTCCCGAATGGGGCAAGACTTTTTGTTTGTTTTTTGAAAGAGGTACTAATTATGTTTATACTTACAAAACGATGGCGTAATTACTAATACGTATATAAATTAATATTAAAGAGGTTTTAGTAATGGATTTTAATAATATAAATTTTGATACTTATTTTAAAAATTATCCCGATGAAAAGGGTTATTTCGGTCGTTACGGCGGCTGTTATATCGAACCAAAGCTTAAAGATGCTATGGAAGAAATCACACAGGCATATTTTTCAATTTGTCAGTCGCGTAAGTTTATCAATGAGCTTCGCCGTGTTAGAAAAGAATTCCAGGGCAGACCTACCCCTGTTACACATCTTGAAAGATTGAGTAATTCATTGGGTAACGTTCAACTTTATGCAAAGCGTGAAGACTTAAACCATACAGGTGCGCATAAGCTTAACCACTGTATGGGTGAAGCTTTACTTGCTAAATATATGGGCAAGAAAAAGATTATTGCCGAAACCGGCGCAGGTCAACACGGTGTTGCTTTGGCTACTGCTGCTGCTTACTTTGGTCTTGAATGTCATATTTATATGGGCTCGGTTGATATTAAAAAGCAAGCCCCCAACGTTGCTAGAATGAAGATTTTAGGCGCTAACGTTGTTGAGGTTACTCACGGTCTACAAACTCTTAAAGAAGCTGTAGATGCCGCTTTTGACGCTTACAGTAAGGAATATAAGGATTGTATCTATTGCATCGGCTCGGTTTTAGGTCCTCATCCTTTTCCGATGATGGTACGTGACTTCCAACAGGTTGTTGGTATTGAAGCACGTGAACAGTTTTTAGATATGACAGGTCATCTTCCTGATATTATTACCGCTTGTGTTGGCGGTGGCTCTAACGCTGCGGGCTTCTTCTCGGGCTTCCTTAATGATCCCGTTGAAATTTACGGTGTTGAACCTTTAGGTAAGGGTACAAACCTTGGCGACCACGCTGCAAGCTTGCAGTATGGTGAAGAGGGCGTAATGCACGGCTTTAACAGCATTATGCTTAAAGATGCTAACGGCGAACCCGCACCCGTATACTCGGTTGCTTCTGGTCTTGACTATCCGTCATCAGGGCCTGAACACGCATTTTTACGTGATTTAGGTCGCGTTAAGTATGACGTTGTTGATGATGAAGAAGCAGTTGATGCTTTCTTCAAGCTTTCACGTTT
>JAZQWD010000060.1:0-4693 GCA_045632165.1 Acutalibacteraceae bacterium
TCGGCAATAACCTCAACAAGCTTTAAAAACTCATCATAGTTATTAACCGCCATAATACCGGTTGCTTCTTGGTTCCAAGGACGTCGCATAAGAACAGGGTAAGTAGCACTTGAATTTATAATATTATGCATTGCATCATCAAAAAGAATATCCACGTGTATTTTGTCCTTTTTAGCGCCCATATAAATATGGTCGGGTGAAATTTCGGGAAATTCTTCCATAATACGCTTTGCGCGTATGCCCATAAATTCGGGCGGAACAGCAGTACAAATAAAGACCTCGGTCATTTGAGTAAGGCGCTTAACAAATTCCTTAGCGCCGGGATAAACGGGCTGTGTGCGATAAAATTCAGGGTCACTAAAATATTCGTAAACCGTATCAACACGAGTGCCAAGCTTGCCCCAAGTAACCTTTTCATAAATGGTCATAGGCGGGTCAAATTTGTGTTTTTCATTAGCTAATCTAATTGCATAAGACGTACATTCCATTAAAACGTCATCTATATCCAACGCGGTAGAAAGTCGATGTTTTCTATTCATTACTTTCCCTCACTTTCTTTAAAAATTTTAAAATTAAATTTGTCGCTGAATACCCATATATTATCAAACAATTTTGTAAACAAACCAATAAGTGTGCCGTAGATTAAAGCGCATATTACAGTGCCAATACCGATACCCTCTAATCTTCCAAGAAGCAAAAACGACATTATTACCGCCATAATACAAAAACTGCAATCAAAAATTGTTTTAAAGGTAAAAAGTTTTATATTAAAACGCTTAGAAATATTTTTAACAAAAACCTCATAAGCAGCGGGCGGAAAATAGGTTTTAAACAAAAACGCAATAGCCGCCGTACACATTAAAATACCACCTATATAAAATACAGTCCTTATTACATACGCACCGCTTTCTATTTCGGGCAAAATAAGTAGCGAAGCATCAAGCAACAAGCCGTATATCACGGTTGTAACAAAGGTTAAAAGATAAATAAGACGTACCTTTTTAAGTATAAGCATCATCAATAAAATTATAACTGCTTGCAGTAAATACTCTGACACGCCAAAGGTAAAAAATTGCCATATCTGAGATAGCTTTAAATGCAGTATATATGCGGGGGCAACCACCATTGACATACCAAAACCGCCCCTTGTCATAAGCGCCGTACCGAAAGCCAGCATTACAAGACCGACAATATATGCCGCTTCGGTATAAAACGTTAATTTTTTCATCAAAACCTCCGTATAAGAAAAAATAACAGCCACCCGTGTTTGATACAGAAACACAGAAAGCTGTTATTACTTATATTATACAGTATTTTTCGGTAAAAATCAATAGTTTATTAAAAATCCACAATATTTTATTAGTTGACAGGGGTTTATATTTTCGTTATAATTAATTGCAGTTTTTAAAAGGCGGTGAATTATGAAAAGGTTAAACAACGAACAAACGCTACGACTAAAAAGCGTTTTAAAAAATGCATTTATTATTTTTGCTATTGGTTTTGTTTATTATCTTTTTGTAAAAATAACCGGCCTTGGTATTCCCTGCGTTTTCAACCTTGTAACAGAGCTTCATTGTCCCGGTTGCGGTATAAGCCGAATGTTTATAAGCTTGGCTTCGCTTGATTTTAAAGCCGCATTCGGTTATAATGCTTTAATTTTTCTAATCGGTCCGTTTGCCGCACTTTTGATTTTACGCCACTATATAATCTATATTTTAAAAGGTTACCAAAAAAGCGACAAGCTTGAAACTGTTACAATTATTATTGCACTTGTTTTAACAATTGCTTTTGGTATTTTAAGAAATATACCTGCCTTTTCATTTTTAGCACCCTAACGGGTGCTTTAATTTTTATACGGAAAATTGTAAAATAAAAGTGCAAGCAATAACAGTACAACACCTAAAAGCATTATAATAAGCCCCAACATTTGTCCTGTAAAGCTCCACCCCAAAAACACAAGCGCAAGACCGCCCAAAAAGCTTAAAATCATTAAAACTATTCTTAATTTTGAATCTGCCTTGAACATACTAACCCTTCACTCCCCCGACTGTCATACCCTCGGTTAACTTTTTTTGTACGGCAATATATAAAATTAAGGTTGGCAGCATTACAAGTACAAGTCCCGCATACATAATGCCATACTGTGCCTTTGCTTGTTGACCCTGCATTAAATTCATAAGACCAACGGGTAAAGTACGAACACCGCCCGCTTTTGATAAAAGTGTCATTGAAATTATATATTCATTCCAAAACGATAAAAAGTTAAATAAAATCACAGTTATAATCGATGGCTTTGCAAGCGGAAACATAATTTTAACCATTGTACTAAAATACCCTGCACCATCAATATATGCCGCTTCTTCAAAATCGTGCGGTAGCCCTGCAAAATATGAGGATAACAAATAAATTGTAAATGGTAATGCAGTTGCAGCATAAACAAGCGCCAATATAAATATATTGTTAAGCAAAAAACCGCTACCAAATATATCTTTTAAAACGTTATCGCCGTCGCGAAGCATTAAAAATATCGGCACAACAATATAGTTAACGTTTATAAAAAGTCCCGCCATAAACAATGTATTTAAAAGGTTATTGCCCCGAAAACTAAATCTTGAAAGGCAATAAGCTGCAGGTAAAGATATAACCAAAATCAGCACTAAAGACACAGCAGTAACTATAACCGATGAAATCATATACTCGCCCATTTTTGCAGTTTTAAACGCCTCAATAAAATTTTGAAAATACATTCCTTCAGGAAACGACCAAGGATTACCATAAAATTCAAAATTTTGTTTAAACGCCGCTAAAACCACCCAAAAAACCGGAACCAATACCGTTACGGCAAGTAAAATAAAAACCGCATAAACAAAGGTTTTATACAGGTAAGTTTTTTTCATAAAATCCCCCTAAAACTGTAAAACGCGTCTCTTTGTTACGCGATTAACCGCAAAGGATAGTAAAAACGAAAAAATAAATATAAGCACACCCGCCGCCATACTGTAACCGTAAAGTCCGTCATCTTTTTGGTTATACATAAACGAAAGTACAACCTCGCTAGCCCCGTTAGGACCGCCCGACGTCATTGCCTTTACAAATAAAAATGCCATATTTATTGTTGAAATTATAAAAAATGTAAGGGTTGTGCGAAGATTTGTCCAAATAAGCGGTAATGTGATATTAAAAAATTCACTCAAACGGCTTGCACCGTCCAAAGATGCGCTTTCATACATACTTTTAGGCACAGCCGACATTGAAGCCATATACATTACCATATAATACCCCAACGCCTGCCACACAAGAGCAATAATAAGTGAATAAATTACGGTATCCTCGCCTTTCCAAAGCACCGTTATCTTCTTACCAAAAACTGATAAAAAGCTATTTAAAAGCCCGTTTTCGGCATCGTATATTGCGGAAAATACACCCGATATTACCACAACCGATAAAATATTCGGTATGTAGAAAATCACGCGGAAGAAGTTACCGCCAAAAACACGGTCGCGGGTTAAGAAGAACGCGAACATAAGTGCCAAAGACATTGTAAAAACCGTTACTGCCACAATAAGAAAAATCGTGTTTTGCGATGCCCGTATAAATCTTTCATCGGTCAGTAATACCTTGAAATTTTCAAACGCAACGTAGCTTTCCTTATTTGAATATGCACCGCGTTCAAAAAACGACATTCGAAACACCGAAAACGTTGGATAAAGCATAAAAATAAAAAATAGTACGGTAGCGGGTGCAACACAAAAAAACACAAATAAGTTTTTTCGTTTTACAGCGTTCATAATTCACACTCCTTTTAAAAAGGTCGGGCGGGGTTTACCCGCCCTTTAAATTATTCCTTTATCAAATTTTCCCTCATAACTACGTTGGCTTTTTTAATATCTTCAATCCATTTTTCCTTTGTAAGCTTACCTGAAACAAGTGAATTGATCGGGTCGAAAAATACTTCGTTTATACTGCCAAGGCCCGCAACCGACTTATATGCCGCAAAATTACCCATTGCCGCCTTTGCACCGTTATCATAAATTGAATAAAACAATTTATTTTCTTCATTAAGCTTATTCGAAACGTTTAACACGGGTTGAATTGCGTTACGGCTTGCAAAAATTTCACACGCTTTATCCGAATACATATACGATACAAATTTCTTTGCATCCCCTATATTTTCAGCGCCCTTTGGCACCCAAATTTGCTCTATCCAAGTATATGAATATCTATTGCCCCCTGCCTTCACTGCCGGAAGCGCGGTCATCCCCCATTTAAAGCCCTCTGCCGCCTTTGCGTCCTGCATTTCACCGACAATCCAAGTACCGTTCGGCATAAATAATGCTTCGTTTTGCATTACCATAAGCTGATTTTTGGTGAAATCCTGATCGTTTGCCTGTGCAGGTGTTTTGGGATTAGTATAGGTTGCTAATTTTGCCATTATATCAAGGCAAAGCTTACCCTTTTCGGTATCCCAAATACCCTTTTCGTAATGGGTCGCCTTGTCAAAGAAATCCGCACCGCCTACTGAATACATAAGCGCATAGAAAAATGCGTCGAAATACCCTGTTGTTGGATATGTGAAAAGGTAGATACCTTCTTTTTTGGCTTTATCGCCTAAAGCCCACATTTCATCCCAAGTTTTTGGTACTTCCCAACCCTTTTGCTCAAAAAGACCTTTGTTATAGAAAAGTCCGCAGGG
>JAZQWD010000061.1:0-2831 GCA_045632165.1 Acutalibacteraceae bacterium
AAAATAAAATAACCTCATATTGTGAATTAACCGACAAAAACACTATTAAAATTAACAAAATTAACGACAATGAAACTTTACACGAGGTTTCAATTACATTTGAAAGAAAAGAATAACAAAAACGGTAGAGTTGATTAAGACTCTACCGTTTAATTATTATTTAATCTCTTCTAAAAATTCGCCTATACGCTTAATTGCTTCTGTTATATGTTCAACCGAATAACAGTATGATGCGCGTATAAAGCCTTCGCCCGAATCACCAAAAGCTGTACCGGGAACAACCGCAACGTTTTTAGCATATAAAAGCTTTTCACAAAACTCTTCACTTGTCATACCTGTTGACTTAATTGACGGGAAAGCGTAAAACGCACCCTTAGGCTCGTTACAGGTAAGGCCAATATCATTAAACCCTTTAACCATAATTCTGCGGCGCATATCATACTGCTTCATCATATACATAACGTCTTCGTCACAGTTTTTAAGCGCTTCAATTGCGGCATATTGGCTTGTAGTTGGCGCACACATAATAGCGTATTGATGGATTTTGGTGATTTGAGAAATAATCTCCTTAGGGCCGCAAGCCCAACCCATACGCCAGCCTGTCATTGAAAATGCTTTTGAAAAACCGTTTACAATAACTGTGCGGTCCTTCATACCTTCAATGCAAGCGGGAGAAACGTGTGTTTTGCCACCAAAGGTAAGCTCGGAATAAATTTCATCAGATAATACAATTATGTTTTTATCCTTAATAACCTCATAAAGTGCCTGAAGGTCTTCCCTTTCCATAATTGCGCCTGTGGGGTTACAGGGGTACGGTAATATAAGAAGCTTAGTTTTATCAGTAATCGCTTCAGAAAGCTCCTCAGGGGTCACTTTAAAGTTATTTTCAGCCTTTACGTTAATTATAACGGGCTTGCCGCCTGCTAAAGCTGCCATAGGTTCGTAACAAACGTAGCTTGGTTGAGGAATTATAACCTCGTCACCCGGTTCAATAACCGCGCGCATACAAGCATCAATTGCTTCGCTACCACCGACTGTTACCAAAATTTCGTTATCGGGGGAATAGTTTAAATTAAGCTTTCTTTCCATATATTTTGAAATTTCTTCACGAAGTTTAATTAAACCCCAGTTAGACGAATATTTTGTTTTTCCTTTTTGAAGGGATTCGATACCTGCTTTTCTTATAGCCCAAGGGGTTGGAAAATCAGGCTCGCCCACACTTAAAGAAATAACGTCTTCCATAGTAGCGGCAATATCAAAAAACTTACGTATACCCGACGGTTTCATATCGGTAACGGTTTTATTTAATATTTTGCCGTAGTCTATCATACCCAAATTTGCCCCCTATCGTCATCCATTGGGGAAATAAGTTGTACATCCATTTCCTTATATCTACGCATTACAAAATGTGTTGCGGTAGAATTTACAGAATCAATAGTTGCAAGCTCTCTAGCAACGAAACGTGCAACGTCTTGAAGGGTTTTACCCTTAACAACAACGTTAAGGTCATAGTTGCCCGACATTAAATAAACCGATTCAACTTCCTTATATGCCATAACCTTTTCAGCAACCTCTTCAAAACCGAGGCCTGCCTTAGGTACAACGGTAAGCTCAACAACGGCGGAAACGTATGCGCCGTCTAATTTATCCCAGTCGATAACAGCTTTATAGCCACGAATAAAACCGTCTTTTTCAAGTTCTTTAATTGTATTTGAAACTTCCGCTTCACTGGCACCAAGCATTGTCGCTATTTCAGCAGCGGTATATTTTGCGTTATTTGCTAATAGTTTTAAAATTTCATATTTCATAAAGTTCACCTAACCTTTATTAAATAATACTATTATTTAAAAGTTATGTCAAGAAAATTAACAAAAAAATACTTGCAAAATTGTAACAATAGTGTTATTATATATGAGTTAAATGCGATGATGAAGGAAAGTAAGTAACTTTAACCTTTCAGAGAGTGTCCGCCTTGGCTGAAAACGGGCATAAGCGTGAATTTTACCGAAGTTCCCTTTTGAGCAGCAACCTTGAACTAACAGTAGGGGTTGACGGGCAATCCCGTTACAGATTACAAGAGTGTTTGCTTTTGGCAAAAATTACGGGTGGTACCGCGGATTAATTGTATTTTTTACTCCGTCCTGTTTTACAGGGCGGAGTTTATTTATTTTTGGAGGAATTTTAATGAAAGCACAACTTGAAGCAATTAAATCAGCCGCTATTGCGGCGGTTAATGCTGCAAACGATCAAGCCGAAATTGAAGCTTTACGTGTTCAATATCTCGGTAAAAAGGGCGAACTCACCGCTATTTTAAAGCAAATGGGTTCATTATCGCCCGAAGAACGTCCCGTTATGGGTCAGCTTGTAAACGAAGCTAAAGCAGTTGTTGAAAATCTTATTGCTGAAAAAACAACCGCTATGAAAGCAAAGGCACAAGAAGAAAAATTAAAGGCAGAAACTATTGATATTACATTGCCTGCAAAACCCGTTAATAAGGGCAAATTACACCCTCTTAACACCGTTTTGGACGATATGATTGATATTTTCGTATCGATGGGCTTTGACGTTGTTGACGGTCCCGAAGTAGAAACCGACCACTACAACTTTGAATGCCTTAACGTGCCTGCCGACCACCCTGCACGCGATATGCAGGATACCTTCTATCTTGGCGAAAACTTACTTTTACGTACACAAACCTCTGCTGCACAAATCAGAACAATGGAAAACCGCAAGCCCCCTATTCGCGTTATTTGTCCCGGTCGTGTTTTCCGTGCTGACGAGGTTGACGCAACTCACTCACCCGTTTTCCACCAAATTGAAGGTCTTGTAGT
>JAZQWD010000062.1:0-7821 GCA_045632165.1 Acutalibacteraceae bacterium
AAAAAGGGCAATATTGCGACAAAATCGTCCCCGGTGCCAAAGGGCACCGTGACGATTTTTTAAAATTGATTATAAAAGACCGTTTTTAGCCTTCATTTGTGCATTAACCTTAGTTGAAAGACCGTAAAGGTTAATAAAGCCGGTTGCTTCGCTTTGATCGTAAACTTCATCTTCATCAAAGGTTGCAATTTCGGGGTCATAAAGTGAATAAGGTGAAGTAACACCAGCGTTAATCATATTACCCTTGTAAAGCTTTAAGGTAACGTCACCTGTAACGGTTTTTTGAGTTTCCTTAACGAAAGCTAAAATTGCTTCGGTTAAAGGTGAGAACCAAAGAGCATTATAAACGTTTTCAGCAAGCTTTTGTGCAATAAGTGCTTTATAATGAGCAGTATCTCTATCAAGGCAAATAGTTTCAAGAACGTTGTGTGCCTTATAAAGAATTGCACCACCGGGAGTTTCATAAACGCCACGGCATTTCATACCAACAAGACGGTTTTCAACGATATCTAAAAGACCGATGCCGTTTTCACCGCCCAATTTGTTAAGGGTGGTTACAACACCAACAGAATCCATTTCAACACCGTCAACCTTAGTGGGAACACCTTGTTCAAAGTGAATTGTTACGTAGGTGGGCTTATCAGGAGCCATTTCGGGAGAAACGCCCATTTCTAAGAAGCCGGGTTGGTTATATAAGGGTTCGTTAGCGGGGTCTTCCAAATCGAGACCTTCGTGAGATAAGTGCCAAATGTTCTTATCCTTTGAATAGTTGGTTTCACGGTTAATCTTAAGAGGAACGTTATGAGCTTCAGCATAATCGATTTCTTCTTCACGTGACTTAATTTCCCATTCACGCCAAGGAGCAATAATTGTCATATCAGGTGCGAATGCTTTAATTGCAAGCTCGAAACGAACTTGGTCGTTACCTTTACCTGTACAACCGTGACAAATAGCGTCAGCGCCTTCAGCGATAGCAATTTCAACAATTCTTTTAGCAATAATAGGACGTGCAAATGCTGTACCTAACATATAGTTTTCATAAAGAGCGCCTGCTTGAACACAGGGAAAAACGTAATCGTCCAAAAATTCCTTAGTAAGGTCTTCTACGTAAAGCTTTGAAGCGCCTGTCTTAAGCGCCTTTTCTTCAAGACCCTCAAGCTCGTCTGCCTGACCAACGTTGCCCGAAACCGCAATAATTTCGGGATTGTTGTAATTTTCCTTAAGCCAAGGAATAATGATTGATGTATCCAAACCGCCCGAATAAGCGAGAACTACCTTTTTAATTTCTTTTTTAGCCATTTTAAAAACCTCCGTATGCATTTATGCATCAATTAACATATTTTATGCATTTATTTTAGCATATCTTGAATAAATATGCAAGTATTTTTATTGATTTTATGGGTATTTTTGCATTTTTATGCAATATAACCGAATTTTATTCAACATCGTCCCACGTTTTTTCTTCTTTGGGCGAATTTTTAGTTTTAATAAGATTAATAACAAAACCGCTAATTAAGCAAAGTCCGAATATTACCCAACCAGCCAAAACGTTTGAAAGTAAGTTGTATCCGTCAGCGCCACCATAAAGACCGTCGTTATTTACAAACAAGTTAACAATATTCCAAACAAAGATAACGGTTAATGCAACAGGAGCTACAAACTTAACTGCAGCATAAAACCAAGCTTTAGGCATTTTAAATCCTTTTGCATTGCGGTTAATTTCCTTAACAACCTTATCGGTCTTAAAGAACCAGCCAATCGCGATAGTTTCAATAATACCAACCAAAATAAGTGTAAAGCTATTGCACCAGTTATCAACAATATCAAGCACTGCAAGACCTGCGCCTGAAGTATAAATCAAGGAAATAACACCTGCAATAACGCAAACCGCAATAGTGGTTTTCTTTTTATTAGTGCCAAACTTATCAGAAAATGCTGTTGAAATACCTTCAACAAGCGAGAATGCTGAGTCAATAGCCAAGGTGCAGAGGCAGAAATAGAAAACAAATGAGAAGAACGCATTAAAAATACCACTACCGGAAAGGTTTACAATTGCAGTAGGATAAACAATAAATGCAAGACCGGGACCTGCTTTCTGAGCTAAAATATCCTGCATACCTGTGCCGTACATTGTTGTAAACATTACAACACCTGCTAAAAGTGAAACTGCCAAATCACTAAATGCAATAATAAGACCGTCACGGGCAATGTTACTGCTATCATCAAGAAACGAACCGTAAGCAATCATAATTGCCATCATAACTGACATACTGTAGAATACCTGACCAACCGCGTCAACCCAAATCATAGGGTCTTTAAGCGCTGAAAAATCAGGAATAAAGAATGCTGCAAGACCTTCTAATGCACCAGGCATTGTAATACCCTTAATTGTCATAATAATAAAGCAAATAACAGGCAAGAAAATTAAGTATTTAATAACCTTATCAATACTCTTTGTGCCGTTACGGATACAATAATAAATTGAACCCCAAGCCGCTAAAAGACAAACAATAACAGGAACTGAAAAAGTACCAAAGCCCTTAATTGTACCAGTAGTTTTAATAAGACCTGCCCACAAGCCACTTGCAGCATCATTATTACCTGTCATACCGATAAATTTAAAGCTAAAAACAGCCATCATAATAACCCAGGCAAAAACAACTGCGTAATATGTAACGATTACAAATGCGTTTGTGGTTGCAGTCCAACCGATAGGTTCAAACCATTTTTTCATACCGCGCATTGCGCCTGGTGCACCCGAACGCATTTTACGACCGATTGAAATTTCCATCATTAAAAGCGGAATACCGATTGTAATTAAAGCAACAAGGTACACTAACAAGAATGCACCGCCACCGTGCTTTGCCGCAAGATTTGGAAAACGCCAAGCATTACCAAGACCAACGGCTGAACCGATTGCAGCCAAAATAAAGGTTGCGCTTGAGCCCCATGTAGAACGTTTAGTTTCTGACATAATTTTTACTCTCCTGTTCCTACTACTGCTGTTTCAGTAGTATTTGTTTTTGGTTTTTTAACCTTAAATTCACCAATAGTGCGACGCACTATAACATCATCAAAGGTCTTTTTAAATGATACCCTGCCGCAAAACTTTTTACCACAGCTACAGGTAAAGTTAGCCCAAAACCAACGGTTTTGATATTTCCACTTAGTAACCTGCTTTGCTTTTTTATTACATTCAGGGCAATTAAAAACAAGATGTTTTTTATCAATGTTTTTATCATTGATTTTTGATATTGCGTATGCCTTAAATTTAAGGCGTTTTAAAAATTCAGGATTACTTGCATCTTTTATAAGCTTTTCAAAGCGTTCCTTGTTATAGCACTTTTTAAGAAGAAAAGCACAAACCAAGCTGTCATCCTTTGCGGTGTGAAAGTCAATGCCCTCGGTCGAAATTTCCAGCTTTTCAGCCGCCGCTTCTAATGATATTTGATTTTTATCATCATAGCCGTCTTTTCGCATTTCGTTTTGAATAAAAATTTGTAAATCAAGATATTTTTCTATCTTAAAACGCACACCGTCTAAAAGTGTTTCTTCATTTTCCAAAATGGTATAAAGGTCTGAGTTGCTCCAAGTCATTGTAACGGTGTTATCCCCTACCCAGTCATTATACATTTGAACTGCTTCTTTAAATAGAATGCCCGCGCGCATTTCTTCATTTGTAATGCCCGTAAGCCGTGTAAAGCGACCCGAAACCTTATTTGAAATTTCAGATTTAATTGTTACCTCAAACGTATCAACTACGTCAAAACTATCATTAAGCTTTACCGCACCAATTTGAAGTATTTGGTTTATAAAACGTTTTTGTGGCTTGTAAAAAACACTATCCCATTCTAAATCAAGAATAATGTAATTCATTTTACTGTTGCTTCCGCTTGGCTTCGAATTTGCTTCTTTCTTCTTTGCCGAGAATGCGCTTACGAAGTCGGATGCTTTCAGGGGTAATTTCAACAAGTTCATCATCCTTAATAAATTCAAGTGACTGTTCAAGACTTAAGCGGGTGTGAGGCACAAGACGAAGTGCATCATCACTACCTGAAGCACGGGTATTTGTCATTTGCTTTTTCTTGCAAACGTTACAAACAATATCGTCATTCTTGGGGTTTTCGCCAACAATCATACCCTCGTAAACGGGTGTGCGAGGTCCGATAAGCAAGCGTCCGCGGCTTTGGGTATTAAACAAACCATATCCCGTTGCTTCACCTGTTTCGTGAGCAATAATAGAACCTGTTAAGCGCTGATCAATGTCGCCCTTATATTCCTGATAGCTGTCAAACACGTGGTTCATAATACCGTTACCGTTAGTATCTGTCATAAACTGTGAACGGTAGCCGAGAAGTCCGCGTGCGGGAATTGTAAATTCAAGGTGAGAAGTACCGCCTTCACGTGTACCCATATTTTTAATTTCAGCTTTGCGTGTACCAAGGCGTTCCATAACAGCACCAACGTATTCCTCTGGTACTTCAATCATTAAAAGCTCAATCGGTTCTAATAAATTGCCGTTTTCGTCACGCTTATAAATAACCTCAGGCGGTGAAACTTGGAATTCATAACCCTGACGACGCATTGTTTCAATCAAAATTGAAAGGTGCAATTCGCCACGACCCGAAACCTTGAAAGTATCAGCCGAATCGGTTTCTTCAACACGCAAGCTAACGTTAGTCATAACTTCTTTAAATAAGCGGTCACGAAGATTACGCGAGGTAACGAACTTACCTTCCTTACCTGCAAAGGGTGAATTGTTAACCATAAAGTTCATAGCCAAGGTCGGCTCGTCAATCTTAACAAAGGGTAATGCTTCAATATTATCCACTGCACAGGCAGTTTCACCGATTTCAAGATTTTGAAGACCCGCAACCTGAATTATATCACCAACACTTGCGGTTTCTTCTTCATAGCGTTTAAGACCGCGATACATAAATAATTTAGCAATCTTTTGATTATGGTGTGTGCCGTCCTTATGGCAAATAGCTACCTGCTGACCGCTTTTAACTGTACCGCGAATAACTCGTCCTACACCGATACGACCAAGATAATCGTCATATTCAATATTAGTAAACAAAATTTGAAGCGGACCGTCGGTTTCACCCTTAGGTGGATCAATTTCGTTAACAATAGCATCGAATAAGGGCTTCATATCCTCGCCCTTAATGTCGGGTGAATAAGATGCATAGCCGTCACGACCCGATGCAAAAATTACAGGGAATTCAATTTGGTCTTCGTCAGCGCCAAGCTCGATAAACAAATCAAGCACCTCGTCAACCACTTCGTGAGGTCTTGCCATTGGTCTGTCAATTTTATTAACAACTACAACCGCCTTTTTACCAAGGGCTAATGCCTTCTTAAGCACAAAGCGGGTTTGGGGCATACAACCCTCAAACGCGTCAACAAGCAAAAGCACGCCGTCAACCATTTGCAAAATACGTTCAACCTCACCGCCAAAGTCCGCGTGGCCGGGAGTATCAACGATATTTATCTTAACGTCGCCGTACATAACGCTTGTATTCTTTGAAAGAATTGTTATGCCACGTTCACGTTCCAAATCGTTCGAGTCCATAACTCGGTCATCAACCGATTCGTTAACACGGAATGTGCCGCTTTGTTTTAAAAGCTGGTCAACAAGAGTTGTCTTACCGTGGTCAACGTGAGCGATAATAGCAACGTTTCTTAAATTTTTAATTTCGGTCATTTTGACACTTCCTTAAAATAGCAAATACTTACTCATTATAATTAAATCATTATAATATAAATACCTGACATTGTCAATAAAACAGCATAATAAAAATATATAAAATGTTAATTTTTTCTAAACAATATACATGTACTATTGAAAATAGTAATAAATTGTATATAATATAAAATGCATAATTGTGTATAATGAAAGGAAATGAAAAATGCTCACTTTAAAAGGCATAAAAAAGGACTATATCACCGGCGACAGCAAGGTTGAAGCCCTTAAAGGTGTTGATTTACAGTTTCGCAGTAACGAATTTGTATCTATTTTAGGTCAGTCGGGTTGCGGTAAAACCACCCTTTTAAACATTATCGGTGGTCTTGATAAATACACTAGCGGTGATTTATTTATTAACGGCAAGTCTACCAAAAATTATAAGGACAGGGATTGGGATAACTACCGCAACCATTCGGTTGGCTTTGTTTTCCAAAGCTATAACCTTATCCCTCACCAAACTGTTTTATCTAACGTTGAATTAGCGCTTACCCTTTCGGGTGTTTCAAAGAGTGAACGCCGCCGCAGAGCCAAAGAAGCGCTCCAAAAGGTTGGACTCGGTGACCAATTAAAGAAAAAGCCGAGCGAAATGTCGGGCGGTCAAATGCAACGTGTTGCTATTGCCCGTGCTATCGTTAATAACCCCGATATTATTTTAGCCGATGAGCCAACAGGCGCGCTTGATACCGAAACCAGCGTACAGGTAATGGAAATTTTAAAAGAAATTTCTAAAGACCGCTTAGTTATAATGGTTACACACAACCCCGAACTTGCAATGGAATATTCAACAAGAATTATCCGTATGCTTGACGGTGTTATTTTGTCCGATTCAAAGCCTCTATCTGCTGAAGAAATTCATAACGAAAGTGAAAACGAAAAGACAAAAGCCGAAAAGGTAAAAACACAGAAAATGCCCTCGATGTCGCTTTTCACCTCATTTGGTTTGTCTCTCAACAACCTTTTCACCAAAAAAGCAAGAACAGCGCTAACCTCTTTTGCAGGAAGCATTGGTATCATTGGTATTGCACTGATTTTTGCCGTTTCACAGGGCACAACTGCTTTTATCGATTCGGTGCAGGAAGAAACCCTCTCCTCTTACCCGCTTACCATTGAATCGCAAAATTTAGACATTACCGAGCTAATTGAAACTTTTATGGGTGCGGCAGAATCTAAAAACGAGCACAAAAATGATGCGGTTTATGAAAAATCCGCCATTTACGAGCTTATGAATGCCCTAAACTCGCTTGAAACCAATGAAAACGACCTTAAAGCCTTTAAGACGTTTCTTGAAAACGCCATTAAGGATAAAACCACAAACGAAGAGCTTAGAGAAGCCATTAATGGTATTCAATACACCTATAACTTCAATATGCTAATCTACACCCAAAACGTTGACGGTGAAATTATAGAGTCCGATTCAAGCAAGCTTATGACCGAAATTTTGCGTGAATATTTTGGTATGGACTTTTCGGGAATGTTATCAAGCATGACAGGCGGTATGGCTTCTAGTTCAATGATGAGTGGCGGTATGATGTCAAAGGGCTCAAACCTTTGGCAAGAAATGCTTACAGGTCGTGACGGCGAGCTTATTAATCCGCTTATCAACAAGCAATATGATTTGATTTACGGCGCTTGGCCAAATGATTATAACGAAATTCTCCTTGTTGTTGACGAAAACAACGAGGTTGACGATATGACACTTTATGCTTTAGGTCTTAAGTCACAGGCAGAAATCGAAGCCATGACCGAAGCCGTGCTTAATAAGAAGCCACTCAAAGTTGATGGCAAAAAGTGGAGCTATAAAGAAATTTGCGAAATGGAATTTAAAACTATTTTAAATTCTTCTTGCTATACAAAGGATGAAAAAACAGGTCTTTACACCGACCTTCGTGACACCGAGGCTGGCCTCAAATACCTTTATGCAAACGGTATTCCCCTAAAAGTTACAGGTATTATCCGCCCCAAGGAAAACACCTCAACCACCTTGCTTTCGGGTTCGATTTGCTACACCAAAAAGCTTACCGATTACGTTGTAGAAAAATCTAAAGAATCCGCCGCAATTGAGTCACAACTTA
>JAZQWD010000063.1:0-11326 GCA_045632165.1 Acutalibacteraceae bacterium
AAGAAATATATAATAAATTTGAATATATTTCGGTCGAAAACGTATCGTTTGCTTATGGTGATGATTTAATTCTAAAAAATGTTTCTTGTAGAATTGAACGTGGAAGTATGACCGCAATTTTAGGTGATAGCGGTACGGGCAAAAGTACCTTATTTAAATTGCTTTTATCACTTTATAAGCCAAATGAAGGTAAAATCACACTTAACGGTGAAATACCCGTAGATGCATCAATAAGAGCTGTATTTTCATACGTGCCGCAGGGCAATATGATAATTTCGGGCTCTATTCGTGAAAATATTGCTATGTGCAACCCAAATACCAGCGAGGAAAAGATTATTAACGCCTGCAAAATTGCTGAAATATACGATTATATTGAAACCTTGCCCGACGGCTTGGATACTATTCTTGCTGAGCGAGGTTCGGGGCTTTCGGAAGGACAGCTTCAGCGTATTGCTATTGCACGCGCGATAGTTGCCGAAACACCTGTTTTGCTTTTGGATGAGGCAACCTCTGCACTTGATAAACCCACTGAGGCCAAGGTGCTTAAAAATATTAAAGAGATGTCCGATAAAACGGTAATTTCGGTTACACACCGTACTTCTAATTTGAATTTGTGTGATAATATAATTAATTTATCCGAACTAATGTAATAAAAATGAAACAGGAGGCAAACACCTCCTGTTTTTGTTTTATTATATGCATTTTCCTGCGCACAAAATTTTTATAAATTTAGTAAAAAGCGAAGCGATGTTATTTTTTGCTAATCAAAAACCGCCATTTTTTCTTTAAAAACCGCCATAAAAACCGCCAAAACCGCCAACTTTTTCTGTTTTTGCAAGTTGTCGGCCAATGGCGGTTTTTTTATGTATATAATAGAGAGCGCTGAAGGAGGAATCGTTTTGCGAGAGAATGACAAGTTACTTTATAAAACCCTAAAGACGCTTTTAAACGAAAAGCTGTCACAAGAAGAAGCCCAGTCCCTTAGGGAGGAGGGGTTTGAAATTAAAAACCCTACGCGAAAGACGGCGGTCATGGTGGCGCTTTACAAAAAAGCGGCTGCAGGGGACCTTTCAGCTATAAAGGAACTGCGTTCGATCGTGAGCGAAAAAAACATTGACAAGCCGAACGGCGAAAAAGCGGTGATGATTATTGACGACATCAGAAATAAAGATGTCTGAAATCGTGGGCGGCGGGTACGACAAGTTTTGGAACAGTAAAAAGCGTTACCGCGTTTTAAAGGGTGGTAAGGGCTCTAAAAAGTCGGCAACAACGGCGCTAAATTTCATTTTTCGGCTTATGAGCGAGGAAAAGTCTAACCTTTTGGTGGTGCGACAGGTAATGAATACCCACAGGGACAGTACCTTCGCGCAGCTTAAGTGGGCACAGGAAAAGTTGGGCGTTAGCGAGTATTGGAGCAATACCGTAAGTCCACTTGAAATGACCTATAAGCCCACAGGGCAAAAGATTTTGTTTCGCGGCTTTGACGACGTTTTAAAGCTTGCCTCAACAACGGTACCGCAGGGATATTTAAATTATGTCTGGGTTGAGGAAGCTTTCGAAATTGCAAAAGAAGCCGATTTTGACAAATTAGACCTTTCTGTTCCGCGAGGAAAAATACCGCCCCCGCTTTACAAGCAAACCACCCTAACCTTTAACCCGTGGAGTGAAAGCCATTGGCTTAAAAAACGCTTTTTCGATCAAAAAAGTCGCGAGGTTGATACCTTTTCAACCAACTATTTAATTAACGAATTTTTGGATGAAACCGACCGCGCAGTTTTTGAGAGAATGAAAAAGCAAAACCGCCGACGGTATGAGGTTGCGGGACTTGGCAACTGGGGTGTGACCGATGGTCTTGTTTTTGAAAACTGGGAAGTGGGCGAGGTAAGTATACCTAAAGATGAAGAACGTAATTGGAAAAGTTTTTTCGGTCTTGATTATGGTTATACCAACGACCCCACCGCCTTTGTGGCTTTTAAGGTTAACCCCATAAGCCGAAGAATTTACATCTATGATGAATTTTATGAAAAGCGAATGCTTAACAGCGATATTGCTAAAAGGATTGCCGAAAAGGGCTTTTCGAAGGAACGTATTCGCGCCGACTGTGCCGAGCCGAAGTCTAATGATGATTTAAGGCGGCTTGGTATAAGTCGAATAACCCCGTCGTACAAAGGGCGGGACAGTATTTTAAACGGTATTGCAGCCATAAGCGAGTATAAAATGACGGTTGACCCTAAATGTGTGAATATGATTAGGGAATTATCGTCTTACGTTTATGATGAGAGGCGTCAGGAAAACGGTTTAAAGCTGCCGAAAGACAGCGAAAACCACCTTTGTGACGCATTGCGTTACGCTTTTGAGGACGTTAAATTTTTCAAACCCGAAAACAAGCAGTCACAAAAGCATAGCACCGCTACAATTACCGACGTTGATTTTAAAGGAGGTTGGGACCGATGATTTTATTATTTTTATTATTGGCATTTTCCGCCTTTATAATTGGTTTTCTTTGCGGTTATAAAAAAGAAACTTCGCATCGTGTTAAAAAGGTTAATTATGATGACAGCGATCTTTTAAAACTGCAAAAGGAATATGAAAATTTTTTAAATTATGACGGCACCGAACAATGTTGAGGTGCTAAACAGGTGATTTTATGAAAAACGAAAAAAATATAACGTCCATACCAGAGGACAAAGAAAACCCCGAAAAAGATAATGCACCCACCACGGTGCAAAGTGAAGGGGATAGGTTTATACCTGTTAAATACAATAAAGAAATCATTAATTTAGATTTTGAGCGTGCAGGTGAATTAGCGCAAAAGGGTATGAAGTTTGAAGCATTATCAGAAGAACTTGAACTTTTAAAGCAGTTAGCAAATGATAGCAATAAAACAGTAAAGCAGTTCCTTACCGATTTAAAGCTTCAAAAAAGTGACTCATTACGCGATTCTCTTGTAGAAAAATGCGGTGATGACAATGACCTTAAAAACGAGGTTTTGCGTCTTTATGCTAAAAACGAGCAGGTAGATGACGGCTTTTTAGAGGTGCAAAAGCATTTCCCTGAAATTAAGGCGCGTGAAGATTTGCCTGAAAGCGTTTTGGAAAATGCAAAGCTTTGCGGCAGAAATTTGTTTGATGAATTTCTGCGTTACCGACATTCACAGGCAAAAGCCGTAAAGGAAAACGTGTTATCACAGCAAAAGGGACAGGCCACAAGTGTTGGCTCACAAATTAACAAAACAAGGGGCGACAATCCCGAAGCCGCCGAATTCTTAAAGGGACTTTGGCGAAGATAATTTTTGGAGGAAATAAAAATGGCAATTAATTCTATTGAAAATGCAGTAAGATATTCAACCGAGCTTGACAAAATGTTTGCACAAAAAAGTGCTACCGGCTTTTTTGCCGATAATGCGCTTGCAACCAAATTTGTTGGCGCAAAGACCGTAATTATTCCCGACGTGGATTTTCAGGGTCTTGCCGACTATGACCGTGATGCGGGTTATACAAAGGGTGCTATCACCGTTTCGAACACCTCTTATACAATGGCAATGGACCGCGCACGTTCTTTGCAGATTGACCGCGAGGATATGGATGAAACCGGCATTGCAAACTTGGCAGGCAAGATTTTAGGCGAATACGTTCGTACAAAGGTTGTGCCTGAATGTGATGCTTACGTTTTATCAAAGCTTGGCGGTCTTGCAATCGGCAGAAGCAATATTGTGAACGGTGATATTGAGAAGCCCTATGAAGCTTTATGTCAGCTTATTAACGAGGTACAGTCGGTTGTTGGCTACGATGAAGAACTTGTGGCTTTTGTTGACGGTTATATGTTTGCCGCGCTTCAAAATTCGGCTGAAATTTCTAAAATGATTACCGTTAGTGATTTTAAGCAGGGTGATGTTAATCTTAAGGTTAAGTCACTTAACGGCGTAAGCATTATTCCTGTTGTAAGCGAAAGAATGAAAACCGCTTACACCTTTAACGGCGGTAATTTAGGTGGCTTTAAGCCGATGGCAACCGCACGCGAAATTTATATGCTTGTGCTTCCTAAAACTGCAGCACACCTTGTAAAGAAAACCGAAAATATGCGTATTTTCACACCCGAACAGAACATTGATGCTGATGCTTATAAGTTCGACTATCGTATTTATTACGACGTATTTGTAAACAAAAGCGGTCTTGATGCAGTTTGGGCTTGGATTTCACCCGCGGTTAATATTTCCGCACAACCTCAAAACGCTTCGGCTACCGAAGGTTCAGTAACAGGTAAGCTTACCGTTACCGCAACAAGTGAAGGTTCACTTACATACCAATGGTATAAGTGTACCGATGAAAATAAATCGGGCGCAGTGAAGCTTGCAGGTGCAAATGCTTCAAGTATGGATATTCCTAAAGACCTTACAAATGGTAATCACTACTTCTTTGTAAAAATAATGGTTGACGGTGCTGCCGCCAGCGAATCAGAAGTGGCAGTTGTAACAATTTCTTAAAAATTAAGCTTGCAAGGGGTGTAAAAACCCCTTGCAGGTGTTAAGGATGGTGAAATTAATGAAACTACTACCCAGTGAAATTTTAGAAGAATACCAAAACGGTGTTACTCACAAATCATCAATGGGGAATCACGGTCTTTTTGAGCAAAACAAAATTAATGAACGCTTCTTCATAGGTGATCAGTGGCACGGGGCAAAATGCGGCAACGACCGACCGCTTGTTAGATATAACGTTATTAAGCGTATCGGTGACTATAAAATGTCGCAGATATTATCAAACCCTATAACGGTGGACTTTACCGCCGACGGTGTGCCACACCAAAGTAATGCTGAACCGCTTAAAGAACTTCCAAACGGCAAGGTTAGTGATAATGAAATTAATTCGCTCACGTTGGCTTTTGGTAAATATTTTGACGTTACTGCTGAACGACTTGATTTTGAAACTGTGCAGGAGAAGATTTTACGTAATGCGTATATTACGGGTAGCGGTGTGCTTTACACCTATTGGAATCCTAATTTAAAAACAGGTGTGTTTGCTGATGACAAAAAGACAAGCGAAATCAAGGGTGATATTTGCTGTGAGGTTTTGGATATTGATGATATTTATTTTGGGGATGAGTATTTAGAGGATATTCAGTCACAACCGTATATAATTATTGCAAGTAATATGCCGTTAGCTGATGCTTTAAAGGAAGCTCGAATAAACGGTGCGGGTATTTCCGATTTGCGCGAAATCGAAAACCGTGCACTTGACGGTAAAGTGCAAATCTTTACAAAACTTTTTAAGGAATATAAAAAGGACGGCAGTTATACAATTAAAGGTATAAAGGTGTGCGAAAATGCGGTGATTCGTCCTGTATTTGATACATATTTACGGCTTTATCCGCTATCGCTTTTTAAATGGGAAAGAAAAAACAATTCACCCTACGGTGAAAGCGAGATAACCTACATTATCCCCAACCAAATTGCAATTAACCGAATGATAACCGCAAGCGTATGGTCGGCAATGACAACGGGTATGCCTATAATGCTTGTAAACGGTGATACGGTAACCCAAAAAATCACCAATGAGCCGGGGCAAATAATTAAGGTGTACGGTAGTAACGAGGATGTTACGGGCGCGGTTAAATATTTAGCGCCGCCAACCTTTAGTCAGGAATACGATACTTCGATTAAGGCATTGATTGAAAATACCTTAACTCAAAGCGGTGCAAATGAGGTTGCGCTTGGCGACCATAGAGCAGATAATAACTCGGCACTTCGCACAATGCGTGAAGCAAGCTTAATGCCGCTTATAATTACTAAAAACCGTTTTTATGCTTTTGTAGAGGATACCGCGCGCATTTGGGCGGATTTTTGGATAACACGTTATGACAAGCGTTCGTTGAGAATAGGTGATACAGCAAATTCGTGGTATATTCCTTTTGATGCAAACCGATATAAAAATTTAATTTTGAATGCTAAGGTTCACGTGAGTACAGGTATACATTACGGTGAAAGCGAACGGCTTGAAACCTTGCTTAATTTGTTTGAAAAAGGTGTTATTAACAAAAAGCAGCTTATTTCACGTTTGCCTGACAGTATTATAAACGACAAAAATCAATTACTAAATGAAATTATTGAAAAGGGTGAAACGGATGAAGGGGTATGAAATATATAAACGCGTGCTTAACCTTTTGGGGTACGTAAATCAAGATGATGCCGTTACTGCTGATAATGCGCTATACCGCCGCGCAGTTTACGTTATGAACCAAATTCTTCTTGATTTAAAGCAGGAAGAGGTTAAGGATTTAAACTGTGATATTAATATTTCAAAAATAAGTATTGAAGCTTTAATTTACGGTATGGCCATGATGCTATCATTAACGGGTTACGATAGCGAACTAAATCGTGTTTTTACTCAGATTTATAACTCTAAACGAAGTGCCGCTTTAAACGAAATTACTGCCGTTAAGGATGTTTTACCAACTGTAATTGAGGGAGAGGATTAAATTGAAATACAGTCATTTGTCCCCAAAAACGCTTAAATGCTTTAAAATGCCTACGCTTAACGGCGGGGTAGATGCAAATGCCCGTAACAATAACTGTATTATAGAAGGTGAGAACCTTTGGTTTCGCGGTGGGCGGTTACAAACTCGCCCAGGGCTTGTTGCGAATACTAAAAATACTATTGTTGTAGATAAAAAAAGCATTTATGATGAATTTGATTATCGATTGCACGATGTGAAAATAAATTATCTTGACAGTGAATACCGTATAGGTACTGTTGGTGTTTGTAATGATGATTTTCGCTACACCCTTAATATTTATTTTATTGCAAGCGCTACGAATATTTTGCCTGTGGGTTATCTTGATTTTTTGCGAATTTCGTCGGATAGCTTTAAAGTGCCTGATAATATAACCTTTTACACGGGTGAGCCCCAAAACGGCGGTGGTATATTTGCGCTTATTACCCTTAAAAACGTAGAAAATTATAATGAAAAAAGCTATAACGTTTATGAAATAAACGCCGAATATACCCAATGGGAAAGGGTATATGATTTTTACATGCCTACCATTATGATAAACGGACGCGGTAATAATTACGATCTGGCTTATACAGAGAATGCGATAAGTTATCAAACCCCAAAGGTGTTAGAATCGCAAAATCTTTTAAACGGCAGGTTTCAAGCATATTACAGTTCTGACGGTCGTTCTAATATGTTTCGCCTTCCGCTTGCAAATTTATCGTCAGACAGTGTGGTTTGCCGAATATATTACACTACAACATTTTACGTAGAATGGACGGTAAAAGGTCAAGCAATTGTTGATACTCAAAAATTTATGGGTGTTGATGTTATGCTTGAGGTTGACCGTGAAAAGGGTACGCTCTCATTTACACAAAACAGTGCACCGTATGCTATTCCTGTAATAGATACCTATACCGAAAATAATATTAAAATAACTGCAACCAAAGAGCCCAAAGACGGTATTGCACAGGTGGTGGATTCCGCTTGCTCTTTAACGGCAGACGGACGTATATATCTTGCGGGTGGCACAAACGGCAACGTGTTAATGTGTGCTAAAAGTGAAAATCCGTTCTATTTTCCGTTTAAATCTACCACGATTATAGGCGGTATAGAACCTATAACTGCGCTTTCGGTACAGGATAAAAAGATTATTGCTTTTAAAGATGGCGAAACCTATTTTGTTACTTTGCATAAGGGAAAACGCATTAACGAGGTAGGCTTGCTTGCCGATAATGATAATCTTTTTAAAGGCGAAGATACTTTAAATCCTGAACTTATTTCCAAAACGATTGGGTGCAAGTATAAAAACACTGTTTGCAAAATTAAAGATAAAACCGTTTGGCTAGGCAATGATTGCGAGGTTTACATACTTAACAGTATTGGTTTTGACGGAATTGACGCTCTTTCTAAACAACTTAAAACAAATTATGATTTTGAGTTTATGGATGCATATTCAATAAGTGACGGGCAGTATTATATTTTGTTTTCGGGTGATAAGGCGTTTGTCTGTGATATTGAAAGCTTTAATAACCCAAAATGGTATAATTGGCAGTTTGGTAAATGCTTTAAGTTTTGTGGTGGATTTTATAAACACGGCAAGTTTATGTTTTGGTGTGATGCCGACGGTAGCGGAATTTCTTATATAGCTACACTTGACGGCGAGAACGACGTAGAAGTGTATTATGATGAAAACCGTGATATTCAAATTGATAAGGTGAGCGTTAAAAGTCATTTATTAACAGGAAAATATGCGGTTTCGGGACAAAATCACAAAAACACCTTTGAAAGCATACACTTTGCAATATCGGGCAGGGGAAAGGTAGAAATAAAAATAAACGGTAAAAGTTCCGCTAAGGTGGATTTGCGCCTTTCAAGTGAGGATTACGACAAGGGTGAATATAAATCGGTTATGTTGCGCCCACATTTGTACGATACCGAAACGGTGCAGTTTTATATTGCTTCCGATTGCGATTTTGCGGTGGGGGATATAGAACTGTACTACCGAAAAACAGGGCAGTTTTAAATAAAGATTAAAATGAACGGCTCTATAATTGTTGCGTTAATTTCCTTTTTTGGAACCTTGCTCGGTACTGCGGGCGGTATTGTTGCATCGGCAAAGATTACCGATTATCGCTTGACTCAGCTCGAAAAAAAGTTAGAAAGCGTTTCGGCGGCGACTTCGAAAATTCCCGTTATTGAGGAAAGGCAAAAAAATGCTGAACGTCGTATTTCAAAGCTTGAACGTGACCACAGCCACGCGCAGTTTGTAAATATAAATTAAAAAATGAACCTACTGAAAAGTGGGTTCATTTTTCGTTTTTTGATAATTGATTTATTTTTAAGGTTGGTGTATAATGTGCATATAATATTTATGGTGGTGTTTTTTATGTTTCAGGCTGAAAAAATTAAAAACGAATGTATAAATTGGATAAGAGATTTTTTTGAAGAAAACGGCAAGGGCTGTAATGCGGTTGTAGGTATTTCAGGCGGTAAGGATAGTTCGGTTGTTGCGGCGTTATGTGTGGAAGCACTCGGTCGTGAACGTGTTATCGGTGTTTTAATGCCTTGCGGAGAACAAAGTGATATTGACTGCTCAATTCAGCTTGTGAATTTTTTGGGTATTAAAAACTACACAGTCAATATTAAAGCGGCAGTCGACGGTGTTTTATCAGCATTACCGAATGATATGGAAATAACAAAACAAACCAGAACAAATTTGCCTGCCAGAATTAGAATGGCAACACTTTATGCAATCAGCCAAAGTAATAATGGCAGAGTGGCTAACACCTGTAATTTGTCGGAGGATTACGTTGGATATTCTACACGCTACGGTGATGCGGCAGGGGACTTTAGTCCGATTTCGCGCCTTACGGTTGAGGAGGTTAAAATAATCGGAAAACTTTTGGGACTTCCCGAAAATCTTGTTGATAAAACCCCAATTGATGGCTTGAGCGGAAAAAGTGATGAAGAAAATCTAGGATTTACTTATGCTGTTTTAGATAAATATATACGCACAGGTATTTGTGAAGACAGCGAACTTAAAGCAAAATTTGACCGTCTTTATAAGCTAAATCGTTTTAAATTAGAGCCCATACCTGCATATGAGCCCAATATTTAAAAATATTGTTAATTTTATAACAAAATCCTTGCATTATAAGTCATTATAAGGTATACTGTATAAGGAAAAAATTGATTTCAAATTAAAGGAGAATAAAAATGACAACTAACAAGACAGTTATTAAGTGGTTGGACGAAATGAAAGACCTTCTTACACCCGATAAGGTTGTATGGATCGACGGCTCTGACGAACAAACAGAAGAACTTCGTAAGCTTGCTGTTGAACTTGGCGAATTAGAAGCTTTGAATCCTGAAAAGCTTCCCGATTGCTATCTTCACAGAACCAAGCCCAATGACGTTGCTCGTGTAGAAGACCGTACATTCATTTGTACTACTACTAAAGAAGAAGCTGGTCCTACAAATAACTGGTGTGACCCTTCTGAAATGTATGAAAAGCTCTACAACATTGCTCGCGGCAGTTACAAGGGCCGTACAATGTACGTTATTCCTTACTCAATGGGTCCTATCGGTTCACCCATTGCTAAAATCGGTATCGAAGTAACCGATTCTGTTTACGTTGTTCTTAATATGCTTATTATGACCCGCGTAAGCACTAAGGTTTTAGAAGTTCTTGGCGACAGCAATGACTGGGTACGCGGTCTCCACTCACGTTGTGATATCGACCCCGAAAACAGATACATCTGCCACTTCCCCCAAGACAACACCATTATCTCTGTTAACTCAGGTTACGGCGGTAACGTTCTTTTAGGTAAAAAGTGCTTTGCACTTCGTATTGCTTCTTACCAAGGTTGGAAAGAAGGCTGGATGGCTGAACACATGCTTATCCTTGGTCTTGAAAATCCCCAAGGCGAAGTTAAGTACGTTGCTGCTGCATTCCCCTCAGCTTGTGGTAAGACCAACCTTGCAATGCTTATTCCTCCCGCATACTTGCGTGAAAAGGGCTACAAGATTTGGACTGTAGGTGACGATATTTCTTGGATGAAGATAGGTCCTGACGGCCGTCTCTATGCTATCAACCCTGAAAACGGCTTCTTCGGTGTTGCTCCCGGTACCAACGAAAAGTCAAACTTCAACGCTCTTGAAAGCACCAAGAAGGGCACCATTTTCACCAACGTTGCTCACGACTTAAGCGACAACACAGTTTGGTGGGAAGGCCTTAATAAGAATCTTCCTGAAAATGCAATTGACTGGCTCGGCAATCCTTGGGATGCATCTAAGTTTGACAAGGCAGACAAGTCAACCTATGCTGCACACCCCAACTCACGCTTTACAGCTCCTGCTGAAAACTGCCCCTGCATTTCAGAAGAATTCAACAAGGGTGAAGGCGTTCCGATTTCTGCAATCATCTTCGGCGGTCGTCGTGCTAAGTGCGCTCCGCTTGTATATCAATCAAAAGACTGGGTTAACGGTGTATTCGTAGGCTCTGCAATGGCTTCTGAAACCACCGCAGCTGCTGCAGGTGCAGTAGGTGTTGTTCGTCGTGACCCCATGGCTATGCTTCCTTTCTGCGGTTACCACATGGGCGACTACTTCAAGCATTGGCTCAGTATGGGCGAAAAGCTCGGCGACAAGGCTCCTAAGATTTTCAACGTTAACTGGTTCCGTACCGATGACGAAGGCAACTTCGTATGGCCAGGTTTCGGCGACAATATGCGCGTTCTTAACTGGATCATTGATCGTTGCGAAGGCAAAGCAACTGCTAGCGAAACTGCTATCGGTTACATTCCACAGCCAGAAGACATCGACCTTACTGATC
>JAZQWD010000064.1:0-9095 GCA_045632165.1 Acutalibacteraceae bacterium
GGCGAAGTAGACATTCGTGTGCTTAAGGACATTTTAGGTCACTCAAATTTGGGCACTACCCAAATTTACACCCACGTTTCAGACAGCCAAATTAAAAACGCGGTCGATTCCAACCCGTTAAGTAAAGTGCATAATAAAAAATAAATTGGGTTTATCGCTGCGCGATTAAATAATAAATAAGAAAGAATAAAGAATAAAATCGGTGTCGGCTTTGCCGACTGATATATATTCGTGCCGTAGGCACACATTATTTATTATTTATTATTTATTATTTTTTCTTTATTCTTTTTTCTTTTGGGCGTTAGCCCTACAAACTATAATTTACAACATTTCTCCGTTATAAATCGCTCTTTCACCGCCGATAAATTTGGGGCGTGTGCGCGCGGCAACCACCAAAGCATCCCCTATTTTATTATTTTCAAGGCGCAAAGGTACAGCAACCTTTTTAAGGTGCATACCTATTAAAGTAAAGCCAATATCTATACCTGCATCCGCCTTAATTTCTTCAACCGCTATCGGATTATTAAATCCCTTATACGCATGTGTTGCAAGTGAACCACCTGCTTTGGGCTGAGGTACAACGTTAACCGCCTCAGCAAATGGCAATGCCTCACGCTCGGTTATAATTGCACGGTTTAAATGCTCACAACATTGAATCGCAAGATATATTCCTTGGGTTTTGGTATAATCATAAAGCGCGTTAAATATATCGCCCGCAACCTCATAATTTGAATTTGTACCAATAGTCGAGCCAACAACCTCACTTGTTGAACAACCGACAACCACTATGCTTCCCGCTTTTAGTTTCGCCTTTTCGCAAAGTTCGGTTATAACGGCTTTTGTTTCTTCATAAATATTCATTTTGCTTCTCCTATTCTTCCACAAAGCGTACCGCATCCATTGCATCTTTTGCGTATTTATCTGCACCGATTTTTTCGGCATATTCTTTGGTTAGCACCGCACCGCCTACAATAGTTTTACAAAATGGCGCTTTTTCTTTAATAAGCTTTACGGTTTCTTCCATAGCGGGTACGGTAGTAGTCATCAAAGCGCTTAAACCAACATATTCCGCTTTATTTGAAAGCACCGCTTCCAAAACCGTTTCGGGTAGTACATCCTTGCCTAAATCAACAACCTTATAACCGTAATTTTCAAGCAAAAGCTTAACAATATTTTTACCTATATCGTGTATATCGCCCTTTACGGTTGCTAAAACAAAGGTTGCCTTCGGCATAATATTAGCATCGGTAGTCATAACCAATTTTATAACCTCAAAAGCCGATTTTGCGGCTTCGGCGCTCATTAAAAGTTGAGGCAAATAAACCTTTTTTTCTTCGTATAATTTACCCACAATGTCAAGTGCGGGAATAATTTCATTATTTACAACGTTAAGCGGTTTTTCGGTTTTAAGTAAATCTTTGGTAAGTTGTCCCGCATTTTCGCAAAGACCTTTTATGATTGAATAACGAAGTGTGTTTTCACCTTTTTCTTCCACCTTTGCGGCTTGCACAATGGCTTGACTAACCGTGAAACTATCTGCCGCAGCGATATATTCACTACAGTTTTCATCATAACCCTTAAGCGCTTTAAAGGCATAATAGGTCTTCATCATATCGGCAGAATACGGGTTCATAATAGCCGCTGAAAGACCGTTTTCAAGCGCCATTGCGAAGAATGTGCTATTAACCGCATCACGGTTTGGCAGACCAAATGAAACGTTAGAAACACCGAGCATAGTATTACAACCAAGCTCATTTTTTATAATATTTAGCGCCTTTAAGGTTACAAAAGGCGCATTTTTATCGGCACTAACTGTCATTGCAAGGGTATCAAAAATAATGTCTTTTTTATCAATGCCGTATTCACTTGCTGTTTTAAGGATTTTCTTCGCAATCTCTACCCTACCGTTCACCGTTTCGGGAATTCCGTTTTCATCTAACGTCAGTGCAACAACTACACCTCCGTATTTTTTAACAAGCGGAAAAACGGCTTTCATACTTTCTTCTTTGCCGTTTACCGAATTTATAAGCGCTTTACCGTTATAACGACGGAGCGCATTTTCCATAGCAGTAATATTTGAGGTGTCAATTTGTAAAGGCAAATTTGTCACGTTTTGAAGCTCGCATACAACGTTTTTCAAAACCTCGGCTTCGTTTATATCGGGAATACCAACGTTAACGTCCAAAACCTGTACGCCTTTTTCTTGTTGGCTAATGCCCTCTTTTAAAATATAATCAATATCATTTTCAACAAGTGCTTGCTTAAAGCGTTTTTTACCCGTCGGGTTAATACGCTCGCCAATTAGAATTGGCTCGTTACCAAAGGTTACGGTTTTAGAATACGACGAAATAACCGAAAACTCTTTCGATATTATTTTAGTGGGTAAAAGTTCTTTAGTTTTATCGAAAACCAATTTTATATATTCGGGTGTAGTACCACAGCAACCGCCAACACATCTAACACCCAATTTAACCGCTTTTTCAACCTCAATAGCAAAGTCATCGGCTTTAACGTTAAACACCGTTTTACCATTGATAGCAACAGGTAGTCCTGCATTTGGCTTAAAAACAACAGGAATTGAAGCAGCGTTAACTAAACGCTCGGCAACATTATAAAGTTCTTTTGGACCAAGTGAGCAGTTAGCGCCCAACGCGTCAACGCCCATACCCTCAAGAAGCGACACCATAACCTCAGGGCTTGCACCCGTCATAAGTTTTTGGTCCTCACCGTAAGCATTGGTAACAATAATGGGCAAATTGCAATTTTCCTTTGCCGCAAGCACCGCCGCTTTGGTTTCATAGCTGTCGTTCATAGTTTCAATTAAAATTAAATCTACACCGTATTTAACGCCCAATTTAACGGTTTTTGAAAATACCGAAACGGCATCCTCAAAATCCAAATCACCAAACGGCTTTAAAAGCTTACCTGTAGGGCCGATATCAAGCGCAATAAATTTAGGCGCGTTATTTTCGCTTTTATCACGCGCGTTTTTTGCATTTTCAACCGCCGATTTTATAATATTTTCAAGTTCGGATTCATCAAATTTTAACACGTTGGCACCAAAAGTATTAGTGCATACCACGTTACTGCCCGCATTAAAATACGAAAGGTGTATATTTTCTATAACGTCGGGGTGGGTTATATTCCATTTTTCGGGGTGTTCACCTGCTGGCAAACCATTTTGCTGAAGCAAAGTGCCCATTGACCCGTCGAGATAAACTAAATTAGATTTTAAAAATTCTTTAAAGTTCATATTACTCCTCTATCCCAATAAATGCCGTAACCGATTTTGAAGGCGACATCATAAAACTATCGTTTAAAGTAAGACCTATATTTTTATCGCACTGTAAAAGTGAAAAAATTTCCTTTTGTGTCTCAATAGGTAAATCGCCGTAGCCCGCACTAAAACGCGGTCTTAAATTGCCAACATCTTCACAAAACAAGTCGCAAAGCGCCTCTATTCTTTCACTGCCGACAGCATCAAGCACCACCGCTTTTGAAGGTGCAATTTTTGAATATTTATTAATAAGTCGGTCAATGCCGATACCAACAGTTGCACCAAAAACAATAACCCTTTTACAATTTTTAAGATTTTTTGCAAGGTGCTTTGAGTTAAATTCAAAAACTGTAAAATCACAAGTATCACCTGTAATTTTTATCGGCAACTCTGCGTAACACACCTTATAAACTGCGCTTTCTTCAAATTCATTATAAGCATTATTTAAAAGATTTTCGGTATTATCGTCTAAATTTTTAACACCTAAATAACGCAATACTTCATTTTGATTAAAAGGCGGCTTTTCATAATTTTTCTTAATTACAGTAATCATTTTTTAATAATATCCGAAAGGTTAGATTGTATTTTTGCCGCAACGTCGGGCTTGTTCATTGAATAAACGTGAACGTTGTTTATACCGTTTGCGTAAAGGTCGATAATTTGGTCGGTTGCATAGGCAATACCTGCCTGCTTCATAGCGCTGGGGTCGTCACCAAATCTATCAACTATACTTTTAAATCTTTGAGGCATAAATGAACCCGAAAGTTTAATTGCACGTTCAACCTGTTTTGCGTTGGTTATAGGCATAATACCTGCAACAACAGGAACGGTTATGCCCGCCTCGCGAATTTTATAAAGAAAGTTATAAAGCAAATTGTTATCAAAAAACATTTGGGTTGTTAAGAAGCTACAACCGGCATCAACCTTTTCTTTTAGATATTTAATATCGTCCTTTTGGGTTAAGCTTTCAGGGTGAATTTCAGGATAACAAGCCGCCCCTATACAAAGGTCCGGCTTCGCATTTTTTAATTCATATATTAAATCAACCGCATATTGATAATCCCAATTTGTACGGTCGGCATTTTCTAAATGTGCAGGTATATCACCGCGTAAAGCTAAAACGTTTTCAATGCCCGCGTCAATAATTTCTTTAATCTTTTGGTTAACGTTTTCTTTTGAAGAAGAAACACAGGTTAAATGCTCAAGCATTGTAACACCATACTGTTCTTTGATGTTTTTGGCAATATCAAGGGTATAACGGCTTGTACCGCCGCCCGCGCCGTATGTAACACTCATATAAGCGGGTTTTAATGCGGCAATTTCCTCAGTTGCCTTCTGCACAGTTTCAAAACCGTCCTCGGTTTTTGGAGGAAAAACCTCAAACGAAAGCGAAGGCGTTCCCTTATTTAATATATCAATAATTTTCATATTGCCAACCCCCTAAATATAACATGTATATTATACTTTTTATTCTTTAATAAATCAAGTGAATTTAAAATTAATATATTTAACATAAAATTAATATATTTCTCTTGCAAATTTCCAAAATTTGTGTTATTATCTTTTTTACATAAGGGAGTAGTCAGCACAAATTGTGTTGCGAAGTTCAACATCGTGGGAATTCCCTGGCTTCGTATTAAATGACAAGACTTATCTGTGTTTGACGGATAAGTCTTTATTTTTTTATAAATGTATATATTTGTCAGCACAATAAATACTATTTTAAAAAGGAGTAACCCAAAATGAAGTATTACCTTCAAAAAATTGAGGATGTGTTTAGTCACATTGGCAGTACTGTCAACGGTTTAACCTCATCCGAAGCAAATGCCCGTCTTGAAAAAAACGGTAAAAACAAGCTAGACGAAGGCAAAAAGAAAACCACTTTCCAACGCGTACTCGAACAGCTTTCCGACCCTATGATTATCATTCTTATCATTGCTGCAGTTATTTCAGCAATTACTGAATGGATTGAAGCAGGTCACATTGGTATTCCTACCGACACCATTATTATTATGGTGGTTGTTGTTATTAACACTGTTTTGGGTGTTGTACAGGAAAGCAAGGCGGAAGCTGCTATCGAAGCGTTACAAGAAATGAGCGCCGCAACCTCTAAGGTGCTTCGCGACGGCAAGCTTGTTTCGGTTAGAAGTGAAGACCTTGTTGTAGGCGACGTTGTTATTCTAGAAGCCGGCGATGCTGTTCCCGCTGACTGCCGCATTTTCGAATGTGCTAGCATGAAGATTGAAGAAGCCGCTTTGACAGGTGAATCCGTCCCCGTTGATAAGCTTATTGCCGTATTAAACGGCGGCGAAAAGGACGAAGTTCCCCTCGGTGACCGCAAAAATATGGCTTATATGGGCTCTACCGTTGTTTACGGTCGCGGCAAGGCAGTTGTTGTTGCTACCGGTATGGATACCGAAATGGGCAAAATTGCAAACGCTATTGCACAAGCTGAAGAAGGTCAAACACCTCTTCAAATCAAGCTTTCACAGCTTTCTAAAATCCTCACCTTCTTGGTGCTCGGTATTTGCGTTGTGCTTCTTGGCTTCCAAGTTGTTACCGCACTTTTAGGCGCAGGTCTTACCTTTAACGTTTTCCTTGAAAGCTTTATGGTTGCCGTATCTTTAGCAGTTGCCGCTATTCCCGAAGGTCTTGCAGCAGTTGTTACCATCGTGCTTTCTATCGGCGTTACCAATATGTCTAAAAAGAACGCTATTATCCGTAAGCTCACTGCAGTTGAAACACTCGGTTGTGCACAGATTATTTGTTCTGATAAAACAGGTACATTAACACAAAACAAAATGACAGTTGTTGACCACTATGGCGACAATGAAGAATTAATTGCAAGAGCAATGGCACTTTGCTGCGATGCTGAAATCGACGAAGACGGTGTTGTTACAGGCGAACCTACCGAAGCCGCTCTTGTTAGCTATGCAAACACTTTAGGTCTTAATAAAAACGACCTTGTTGCTGCTTCACCCCGTATTGGTGAAGCACCCTTCGATTCAGGTCGAAAGATGATGTCAACCGTACATGATACGGGTAGCGTACTTCTTCAATACACTAAAGGCGCACCCGACGTTGTTCTTGATAGATGCAAATATGCTCTTATAAACGGCGAAGTTGTTCCCTTTACTGAAGAAATTAAAAATGCTGTTATAGCCGACAATAAGCGTATGGCTGACCAGGCGCTCCGCGTGCTCGCAGTTGCATTTAAAAAGCACGACACTGCCCCCAATGATTTTGCTCCTGAAGCCCTTGAAAATGACCTTGTTTTCATCGGTCTTACAGGTATGATTGACCCTGCCCGCCCCGAAGTTAAGGCGGCTATTGAAGAATGTAGAAGCGCAGGTATCACACCTATTATGATTACAGGTGACCATAAAGATACCGCAGTTGCTATCGCACTTCAGCTTGGTATTATTGAAGACCCCTCTGCTGCTATTACAGGCGCACAGCTTGATGAAATCAGCGATGAGGATTTTGCAGAACGCGTTACTGAATTCCGCGTTTATGCACGTGTTCAGCCCGAACACAAAACACGTATTGTTAACGCTTGGCGTGCTCGCGGTATGATTACCGCTATGACAGGTGACGGTGTTAACGACGCACCTTCAATTAAGAGTGCAGACATTGGTGTTGGTATGGGTATTACCGGTACTGACGTTACAAAGAACGTTGCAGATATGGTACTTGCTGACGACAACTTTGCTACCATCGTTTCAGCCGTTTCTGAAGGTAGAAGAATTTACGACAATATTCGTAAAGCAATTCAGTTCCTTCTCGGTTCTAACCTTTCGGAAGTTCTTTCAATCTTTACCGCAACAATTTTGGGCTTTACAATTTTAAAACCCGTTCACCTTCTCTTTATTAACCTTGTAACCGACTCTATCCCCGCATTAGCTTTAGGTCTTGAAAAGCCCGAACGCGATATTATGAACCGCAAGCCCCGTAAGAGTACCGAAGGTGTTTTTGCAGGTGGTATGGCGTTTGACGTGTTCTACCAAGGTGTATTAGTTACCGTTTTAACCCTTGCTGCGTTCTTTATCGGTGAATATCTTGAAACCGGTGTTTTCGATATCTTCCACCCTGTTGCAAGCGGTGAAGGTATGACAATGGCATTCTTAACTATGTCTATGTGCGAAATTTTCCATTCATTTAATATGCGTTCACAACGCGGCTCAGTAATCGGTATGGCATTTGCTCAAAAATCACACAACGTGGTACTTTACATTGCAATGGCTGCATCATTAGCGCTTACTACCGCTATTATCGAAATCCCCGTGCTCGCTAATATGTTCGACTTTACACACCTCGACTTTAAAGCGTATGCAATTTCTATTGCTTTAGCATTCTCGGTAATTCCGATCGTTGAAATTATTAAAGCCATTCAGCGCGCAATCGATAAAAAGAAAAACGCATAACCAAAACTTACCAAAAGGCAGGACTTTTAAAAAAGTCTTGCCTTTTTTATTTTTATTTAGTATAATGACATAGATTTGAGAGGAAGTGAAAAAATGCGGACTATTTACGTGGTGCTTACAAAAAGTGGCACATATCTTTCAAAATTTATACATATTATCACACGGGCAAATTATACCCACGCTTCAATGTCGTTTGAAGATAAATTGCAACCACTTTACAGCTTTTCGCGTTTTCAGGCCTTTCCGCCGCTACCTGCAGGTCTTAATAACGAGTCTTTCAACAAGGGCGTTTATGGAAAATATCCGCACATTCCCTGCGCGGTTTATAAAATTGAGGTAGATGAAGAAACCTATCAAAAAGCAAAAAATGAAGTTGATGCAATGCTCGAAAATGCCGACTATTATCGCTTTAATATTTTAGGGCTTATTCTTTGCGGTTGCCGAATTCCTTTAACCCGCAAAAGATATTATTTTTGTTCGCAGTTTGTAAGCGAAATTCTTAAAAATTCAAATGCGCTTGAGCTTCCCCACCGCCCGTCACTAATGCGACCGAGCGACTACACAAAAATTGAAAATTTAGAATGTGTTTTTGAAGGCAAACTTCATGAACTCAAAGAACATCTTAATACATACGAAAAAATTATTGCATAAAAAATGACTTGCTTATTGGTTGTACTCTAAAGGACAGTTCTAAAATTTGTCCTCATCGCCAGATGTACTGCACCACAGTCTGCAATCAAAGAATCTAAGTAATTAGATTCTTTGTTATTGTACACCCCTTTTTAATCTCAACCCGCCAAAAAAGGTTTGTCCTGTAACATTTTATAAAAAGTAAAATTAATCCCATTCGGAGAAATCTGAGTGGGATTAATTTTTATATTGAATATTGTTAGTAAAAGTAATATAATAAATCTATAGTAATTTCGGTTTTGGAGGGTGCAGTATGGAAGCTATATTAGGAGCAATTATTGGATTCGTTTTAATTTTTGGCGGTCAAGCAATATACGATGCTATTAAACATATAAGCACCTATGGTTTAGATGGTTATGATAAAGATGGCTGGGATATAAATGGCTACAATAGACAAGGATACGATAGAAGTGGTTATAATAAAGACGGGTATAATAAATGCGGCTTTAATTCGTTAGGATATAATAAATATGGATACGATAGTGAAGGATATAATGCAAGTGGTTATAATAAATTAGGGTTTGATAAAAACGGAAAGCATAAAAACGGAACGCTATTCAATGATTATGGATATGATAAAGATGGTTTCAACAACGAAGGATATGATAATCACGGTTACAATCGGCAAGGATTTAACAAGGATGGTATGAACCGACAGGGACGTGATAAGTATGGTTGTGACTCTTCTGGTTATGATTTAGATG
>JAZQWD010000065.1:0-2764 GCA_045632165.1 Acutalibacteraceae bacterium
TATAGGTATTGAAAGAATAAACACAACAAAACCTATTATTAGTGCTAAAATAGCGGGACGGGTTATTATTTTTATGGGGTTGAGTGATTTTTTATCACCGCTCATAATTCTAAGCCCCCAGCTCCATACAAAGGCATTAAAAATTGCCACAAAGGACGAGCCCAAAAATACACCGTTATCCTGAAGTAACGCTTGTTGAAGCGGTAATGCCATAAAGCCGCAATTTGAAAAAACGGCGGCGTATTGCATTACAACCTGTCTATCCTTATTTTTATCCCTTAAAAGCGGAATACTTAACAAAATAAATACCACGTGTAATATTGCGCCCAAAAGAAAGCTTATAAGCAAATCTTTAAGGTCGTTTTTGTTAAATTCTCGAAAGAAGGATTTAACAATTACGCAAGCGGTTACAAGGGTTAATGCTAATTCGGTAAAGCATTTTATGCTTTCTTGATTTAGCATTTTTATTTTGGTAAGGAAGAAACCTATGAATATAAGTATAAAAAGTACAATAACCTGTGTTAGTACGGTAATAAACATTATTTTACGCTTTCAACAAACTTCATAAAGGCAGCTTGACCCTTTTCGTCACGCTTGAATACGCCTGTATCTTCAAGTACCTTTGAGAAAACAATACCGATTTCGTCTTTAATAATGCCGTCAATGTTGTCAGCATTAATATCGCTGTATTTTGCCTTGATTTCTTCAGCCCAATCAGCATGCTTTGAAAGTGTTTCGTCGTTTGTGATGTCACGGTTTTCCAAAATAGCAGCTTGTAAGTCAGCCATTTCTTGCTTTAAGCGACCCGGAAGAACAGCAAGACCCATAACCTCGATAAGACCAATGTTTTCTTTCTTAATATGGTGATATTCGGGGTGGGGATGATATACACCCATCGGGAATTCTTCTGTAGTAATATTGTTGCGAAGAACAATATCAAGCTCGAAATCCTCACCGCGTCTGCGTGCGATAGGTGTAACGGCATTATGGGGTTCACCGTTGGTTTCAGCAAAAATGAAAGCATCCTCATCGGTGTAGCTTTCCCAAGCGGGTAAAATTTTGCCGCCAAGTTCGATAACACGGTCAGCATTAGCACCGGTAATACGAATAACTGACATAGGCCACTTAACGATACCTGTTTTAAGGTCTTCATAACCTTCGAAAACAAGTTCCTTTTCGATGGGGGCTTTAGTCATAGCAAAGGTGTAGCGACCGCCTTGATAATGCTCGTGTGATAAAATAGAGCCGCCAACAATCGGAATACCTGCGTTTGAACCTATGAAATAATGGGGGAAGATGGTTACAAATTCAATAATCTTGCGAAGAGTTGTAATATCGACCTTCATAGGAATATGATCGCCGTTATATACAATACAATGCTCGTTGTAGTAAACGTAGGGTGAATATTGCATAAACCAGTTATCACCGTCAAGAGTAATCGGGATAATGCGGTGGTTTTGACGTGCGGGGAAGTTAATGCGACCCGCATAACCTTCACATTCCTTACAAAGCGCACACTTGGGGTAACCCGATTGAGGTGCGTTTTTAGCCGCTAAAATAGATTTTAAATCCTTTTCGGGTTTTGAAAGGTTTACGGTAATATCCATTTCACCGTATTCGGTGTCGGCAAGCCATTTAAGGTCTTTTTCAACACGGTAGCGGCGTATGTAGTCACTGTCACAGCTTAAATTATAATAATAGTCGGTAGCGGCTTCGGGGTTTTCTTTATAAAGCTCGTTAAACTTTGCAATAACTTCACTCGGGCGGGGCATCAAAGCACCCATAAGCTTTGTATCGAAAAGATCGCGTTCGGTGATGTTGTCGTCAATAAGACCCTTTTCACACGCAAAGTCGAGAAGTTCCTTTAAGGTTTCTTCTAAATTAATTTCGGTAAAAGCTTCGTCACAATCGAAGTTGTCGATATTTAAAATTTCTAAAATACGGTTGGTTACAAAAACCTCGTCCTCTTTTGCAAAAAGATTTTTAGAAAGACCATAGCATACTAATTTTTTAATACTTTTGTTAATCACAAAAATCATCTCCCTTTAACATGAAATTATACTATATTATATATATAATTGTCAATCTAATTAAAGTTAAAAATATCAGAATTTTGCGATACGGGTTTGTGAGGTGGGGAGAGGTGATAGACCTCTGATTTTTTGTTGACTAGGCACTACGAAGTATTATATAATTAACTTACAAACTGATGTGGAGGGTGTTAGTATGAAAAAAGCTAAAAATATCATTTTGCTTAGTGGTATAATTTGCAATGTAATTTCTATTTTATGGAATTGCTTGAGTTTTTTTGTAGAACGCATTAGTGTTATTGAACAATTAAGCAGCGAACAAATTTTACAACATTTAATTAACGGCTTAGTGTTGCCAAACGCTCTAATTTTAATTTTGATGATTTTACCCGTCATTTTGTTTGTCTTAAATCTCAAGAATAAATCGGGCAAGGTTTTACCAATTGTGTCGTTTGTGTTTTGTGGTTTAGTTGCTTTATATAGTTCGTTTTTTTCAGTTACACCTGCAATTCCAAAGTATTTGTTGTTAAGCGAGTTGGCGCTTATAGATACATATTGGTTGGTTTTAATCTACTGGGTAACAAGCGGTGGAATATTGCTTTTTGTGGGCTTCACACTTTTGACCGTCGGCAGTATAATGTCGGCAATCAAACGCAAATCAAAGCATTGTGAATTAAATGAAAAAGTGCAATAATTTTTCTTGACAAATTGAGGCGTTTGTGATAAACTGTATA
>JAZQWD010000066.1:0-8038 GCA_045632165.1 Acutalibacteraceae bacterium
AGTTAATTACAGAACGAAGAGGTGCAAGACCTACACCGCCCGCGATAAACAACAAATCTTTACCTGCGAACACGTCATCCACAGGGAAGGGCTTGCCGTATGGTCCGCGTATGGTAATTTGCTGACCGGGCTCTGCTTGGTGTAACCAATCGGTCACACAGCCGCACTTTTTAATAGAAAATTCCATAAACTCTTCATTTGTTGGTGAAGATGTAATAGAAAACATGGCTTCGCCCACACCGGGAACTGAAAGCATAGCGCATTGACCGGGTTTATGGTCAAAGGCTTTTTTGCCGTCGGGTGTTACAACGCGGAAGGTTTTAATATCGGGTGTATCGATGCGAACATCGGTAATGACACCGATTTTAGGAATTAAAGTATCGTTAATATTATTCACCTTTTCTTCCTCCAATCTTTTTCATTACTTTTACAATATTCATAGAAATAGGACATTTTGCAAGGCAACGGCCACAGCCTACACAGCTGAACATACCGTCGTTATTTTCGGGATAATACACAAGCTTGTGCATAAATCTTTGACGGAAGCGTTCCTTTTGAGAAAGGCGGTTATTACCGTGTGCCATTTTTGTAAAGTCAGAATACATACAAGAGTCCCAACATCTGAAACGGATAACACCGTTACCTGTGTTGAAATCTTTAATATCGTAGCATTGACAGGTCGGGCAAACAAAGGTACAAGTACCGCAACCAAGGCACGCCTGTGATAATTCGTCCCATTCGGGAGCATTAAAGAGTTCAGCAGTTTTGCCGCCGCCAAAACCGTCGGTAGTAACGTTTTTAAGCGGAAGCTTATCCATAATAGCATTAATCTTTGCTTTTTGTTCGTTTACAGCGGTATCATCACATTCTTCGGTTAAAGTCGAAAGCTTTTCTAAAAGGTCTTTACCCTTTTCGGTGTTCGCCTCAAAGAAAATTTCGTTTTCGGTCTTGAATGCTGAAATATCGCCCATAGGTTCAGCGGGGTTAATACCAAAGGTTTTGCAGAAGCATGTTTCAGAGGGCTTACCGCAAGCCAACGAAATAATAACACCGTGGCTGCGTCTTAACGCATAAAAGCTGTCAACTGGTTCGCTTAAGAATACACGGTCTAAAACGTCGAAGCTCTTTACGTCACAAGCTCTTACACCGAAGATAACAAAATCGTCAAGTGCTTTTCTTGTATCAACAACTTCGATATTTTTGCCTTCAGTCTTAAATGCCATTAAGTTTTCGGTTTGGGGGAAGAAAAAGTCCTTAGGGCTTCTTACTGTGTTTAAAGCATTGCTCCAAACAGTTCCCTCTTCCCACTTCTTATAAGCGGCACTGCCGTCAGTTTGGTCGACGGGAAGATAAAGCTCGGCATTTTTTGCAATTTCAGCAAATAAAAGGTCGATTTTTTCAAGAGAACATTTACGCATTGTTACCCCTCCTGTCAAAAACTTCGCCCGGTTCTAAATCTTCGGTAGTATAGCTAACCAAAGGAGCACGACCGCCTACTTCCTCACCTGCTTGATATTCACCGTAAAATTCGTTCATATCTTTAATAAACTTACGGTTAAGAAGGTGTAACGGAATATTTTGGGGACATACGCGTGAGCATTCGCCACAGTCGGTACAACGACCTGCTACGTGGTAAGCGCGAATAATGTGGAAAAGCTTTTCTTCAAACTCGTTTGCGGGAGCTTTATTTTCAACACCCGAATTGGGGTTATCAAATACACACTTTTCGCAAGTACAAGCAGGGCAAGCATCACGGCAAGCGTTACAACGAATACAACGTGAAAGTTCGTTTTGCCAAAAAGCAAATCTTTCGTCTGCTGTCATAGCTTCAAGACGAGCAACCTCATCAAAACGGTTAGATTCGATAACGTCGCCTTCTTCACCCATAAGCTCGTCATAAGCTACGTGCTTTTTGCTCTTACAGTTAATGCAACGTTCAGCCAAAACGTCTTTAGCTTCGATAACAATAGGTTCATCGTCATAAAGTGTTGTAACAACTAATTTATCATCCTTTGAACCGATAGCGGCAATACCGTCACCCGAAATTGCCTTAACCTTAGCGATATCAGCCATACCCTCGCAAGGAATACCAACCGCATAAACCTTTTCACGGTCAAAACGGTGTTCGGTTAAAAGCTGATTAAAGCTATAAGTGTCGCAGGACTTTAAGAAAACAAGAATTTTGCCTTCTATTTTGCCTGTTTTAGCAACAAGATATTTCGAGAAGTTTGCACCGCAGAAATCGTTAAATACGAAACCGTTTTGCAAAGCTTCTACACTGTTAAAGATTGTAGGAGTAACGTCATAATCAAATTCGCCAAGACCCCAACCCAAAACACAGCTTACAGTTTCGTTTTCGAGGAGTTCGGATGCTTTTGCGATTAATTGTTCACGAGTTATTTTTTGCATCTTAAATCCTCCAATCTCTTGTTTTCACCAAGTGCAGTTACTGTTTGAACAAAATCGTTCATAGTAGCGGCAAATTTTGCACCTTCAGCAGCCGATACCCATTCAACACGGGTACGTTCTTTTTCGATACCTAAATAGTCAAGCATCGAGAAAAGAGCCGCCATACGGCGACGGGTAAAGTAGTTACCCGAAGTATAGTGGCAGTCACCGGGGTGGCAACCGCAAATAATTACACCGTCAGCACCACGTTGGAAAGCGCGTAAAATAAACATAGGATTTACACGGCAAGAACAAGGCACACGGATAATTTTAACGTCTGCAGGATAAGCCAAACGGTTATTACCCGCAAGGTCAGCACCCGCATAAGAACACCAGTTGCAGCAAAATGCAACGATTAAGGGCTTATATTCATTTACTTGCATATTGCGTCAACCTCCGCCATAATTTGTAAGTTTGCAAAGCCCTTAAGGTCCATAGCGCCCGAAGGACAAGCAACGGTACAAGCACCGCAACCCTGACAAACAGCAGGATTTACAGATGCAACTCTTCTAATTTTAGTTGTTCTGTCGGGCATACGGAATTCCTTATCTTCATAAGTGATAGCACCGTAAGGACAAACGTTTGCACAAGATGAACAACCGTTACACATAAGCTCGTTAGAGCTTGCAACACAGGGGTTACCTGTAAGCTTATCTTTAGCAAGAAGGCCGATAACTTTAGAAGCAGCGGCACCTGCTTGAGATACGGTTTCGGGAATATCCTTAGGACCTTGGCAAGCGCCCGAAAGGAACACACCCGCGGTAGGACTTTCAACAGGACGAAGCTTGGGGTGTGCTTCGGTGAAGAAGTCGTTAGTGTCCATACTTGCGGTAAGCATTGTAGCAAGAGGACGAGCTGATTTATCAGGTTCGATAGCGGCAGCTAAAACAACCAAGTCAGCATCGATATGAAGCTGTTTATTTGCAATAAGGTCAGATGCTTGAACCTTTAACTTATCGCCTTCGGGTACAACCTTACCAACCATACCCTTAATGTATTTAACACCATATTCTTCAACGGCGCGGCGATAGAATTCATCAAAGTTCTTACCGGGAGTACGTACGTCAATATAGAATACGTAAACTTCGGTATCGGGATATTTATCGCGAGTAAGCATTGCGTGCTTTGCGGTATACATACAGCAAATCTTCGAGCAATATTCCTTACCCTTTTCAGCGCAAGCTTCACAACGTGAGCCAACGCACTGAACAAACACGATAGTGTGAGGATGCTTACCGTCGGAGGGACGCACCAATTTACCCGCAGAAGGACCTGCCGCATTGGTAAGACGTTCAAATTCGAGCGAAGTAATAACGTCTTTAGATTGGTTATAAGCAAACTCGTCAAATTTATCCATACTAATAGGATTAAAGCCGGTTGCTACAACGATAGCACCATACTTTTCGCTGATGTATTCATCCTTTTGAGTATAGTCAATAGCACCTGCGGCACATACCTTTGAACAAACACCGCACTTGCCGTTTTTAAGCATATTACAAGCATTGGGGTCGATGGTAGCAACCTTCGGTACTGCTTGAGCAAAAGGAATATAAATAGCGGGACGGTTATCCATACCCAAGTTAAATTCGTTAGGAATTTTCTTCATGGGGCACTTTTCAACACAAGCGCCGCAACCTGTACAAATATCTTCCTTAACGTATCTTGCATTTTTCTTAATGGTTACTTCAAAGTTACCAACGAAGCCGTTTACTTCGGTTACTTCACTGTAAGAGAAGATACGGATTTTATCGTTTTGAGCAACGTCAACCATTTTAGGGGTTAAAATACAAGCCGCACAGTCAAGTGTCGGGAAGGTTTTATCAAGCTGAGCCATTTTACCGCCGATAGTGGGCTTCTTTTCAACGATGTCTACGGGGAAGCCTGCATCAGCAATGTCAAGCGCAGTTTGAATACCTGCAATACCGCCACCGATAACCAAAGCACGCTTTGTTACGGGCGATTCACCGGGTGTAAGCGGAGCATTAAGATTAACCTTAGCAACAGCCGCTTTACCTAAAATAATTGCCTTTTCGGTACCTGTAAGAATATCCTTATGAACCCAAGAGCATTGTTCACGAATGTTTGCGATTTCAACCATATAAGGGTTGAGACCTGCAGCCGCCGCAGTTTTGCGGAAGGTTGCTTCGTGCATACGGGGTGAGCAAGAACATACTACAATACCTGTAAGATTGTGCTCTTTAATTGCCTCTTTGATCATATCCTGACCGGCTTGTGAGCACATATATTGATAATTGGCGGAAAAGACTACTCCGGGTTCGCTTTTCAAGGCCTCTGCTACAGCAACTACGTCAACAGTACCTGCAATATTACTGCCACACCAACATACAAAAACACCAACTCTTTGCATTTGTCTTTTCCTCCTTTACTTTGTATACTTTCTGAATGCGCTAACAAGCAACTGTTGCGGTGTGTCTTCTTCAACCATTGCGGGAACGTCGTCAGCAATCATTCTATTTGCGCCTTGCTTTCTTGTTGCCATTAAACGTACTGCTTCAACAACCTTAGCAGGTTGTACGCCGCGAGGACATCTGTCAATACAAGCAAAACAAGATAAACATTTGTATAAAGATTCTGAATTCATAAGAGGTTCAATATCACCGCATTCAACCATATTTACAAATTGATGGGGATGATATTCCATTTCGTTATATGCGGGGCAGGTTGCAGAGCATTTACCGCAACGCATACATTTAGAAACGTCAGCACCGCTTATGCGAATGATTTCTTCACGAAGATACTGATGATTATGCATTTGTATCCTCCTTTACGCCAAGAGCTTCAGCCAAAAGTTCGGTGAAATAAACCACCGGAATATCCGCACCGTTTTTAACAAGATTATACTTGCAAAGCGGACAAGCGGTAATAATCATTTCAGCACCTGCTGCCTTTGCATTTTCTATAATAGAATTACTGTTTCTTTTTGCGGATTCGGGGCTTTCTACCGAAATATAACCGCCGCAGCATTCGTTTCTTTTCGCGTAAACTACAGCATCAGCACCGAGTGCGCGAATAAAATTCTCCATAATTTGGGGATTTTCAGGGTCATCCATACGCATTACGCTGTTAGGACGCAACAAAAGACAACCATAATAAGCGGCAATCTTTTTACCCTTTAAGCTATTTACAACCTTTTCGCGAAGGGCATCAAAGCCGACTAAATCACGTAACATCTCTAAATAGTGATAAACTTCGGTTTCACCGTTATATGTGCCGTCTTTAGCCATATATCTGTTAACCCTGTCAGCAAATTCGGAATTAGTTTGCATAGCGTAGTTTGTTTGCTTAATAACGTTATGACAAGCGGAGCAAACGGTTACTAAAGGTTGCTCTTTATCGCCTGCATACTTCAATGCGCGAACTGATGAAAGCTTTGTTGCAACTTCATCGTTTGCGGTTGTAAACACACCGCCGCAGCATTGCCAGTTTTCAATTTCTTCCAGAGTTACACCCAAAGCTTCAGCCGACTTGTATGCGTACATATCAAGGTCTTTTGCTTTATTCTTTAAAGTGCAACCGGGGAAATAACTAACCTTCATTAAATTACCTCCGATTTATGCCATCTCTTCAGGATGGAAAGCCTCATCAAATTTTTCCGCTGTCAAGAAGCCGAGTTCAACACAAGCTTCTTTAAGTGAAATATTATCTTTAAATGCCTTTTTAGCAGTTTTAGCGGCATTTTCATAACCGATATAAGGGTTAAGCGCGGTAACAAGCATTAAAGAGTTATGCAAGTTGTGGTGCATTTTTTCTTTGTTTGCCTTAATACCAACAGCGCAGTTCTTATTGAACGAAACGATTGCTTCAGCCAAAAGACGAGCAGATTGTAAGAAGTTGTAAATGCAAACAGGCATAAATACGTTAAGCTCGAAGTTACCTTGAGATGCAGCCATAGTAACTGCAACGTCGTTACCCATAACTTGAACGGCAACCATTGTTACTGCTTCGCATTGGGTGGGGTTAACCTTACCGGGCATAATTGACGAACCGGGTTCGTTTTCGGGAATGAAAATTTCGCCAAGACCGTCGCGAGGACCGGAAGCCAACCAACGTACGTCGTTTGCAATCTTCATCATATCGCAAGCGAGCGCCTTAATAGCGCCGTGAGCAAATACAAGCTCATCTTTAGAGGTTAAAGCGTGGAACTTATTGCTTGCAGTAATAAATTCTTTACCTGTAATCTTTGATACTTCTTCAGCAACACCGGTATCAAAGCCCTTAGGAGCATTAAGACCTGTACCAACTGCGGTACCTCCAAGCGCTAATTCACGAAGAGGGTCGATTGAGCGCTTGATAAGCTCAACGTCTTTTTCAAGACTTGAACGCCAACCGCTGATTTCTTGACTAAACTTAATAGGTGTAGCATCTTGAAGGTGGGTTCTACCACTCTTAACAATACCTTCGTTTTCTTCCTCAAGGCGCTTAAAAGTAGCAATTAAGGTTTGGACAGCGGGAATAAGCTTATCTTCCAAAATCAAAACAGCGGCAATATGCATTGCTGTGGGGAAGGTATCGTTAGAAGATTGGCTCATATTAGAGTCATCGTTGGGGTGAAGCAAGGTTTTACCGAGGATTTGATTACCGCGGTTAGCGATAACTTCGTTAGAGTTCATATTAGATTGAGTACCCGAACCGGTTTGCCAAACAACAAGCGGAAAATGGTCGTTAAGCTTACCTGCCATAACCTCGTCACAAGCCGCCATAATAGCGCCGAGCTTTTCGTCGGTCATTTTTTCAGGACGTAACTTATTATTAGTAATAGCAGCTGCCTTTTTAAGCACACCGAAAGCGTGAATAATTTCAGCAGGCATTGTTTCAATACCGACACCGATTTCAAAGTTTTCGTGACTGCGTTGTGTTTGAGCCGCCCAAAGACGATCAGCAGGAACCTTCATCTCGCCCATTGAGTCGTGTTCAATACGATATTCCATTTTTTATACCTCTTTCCTAATTATATATCTAAGCTGGCAATTAAATCCTTTAATACCTTTGCGCTGTTGTGAAGAGCAGCTAATTCTTCATCGTTAAGAGGAAGCATAATTTTAGCGTGTGCGCCCTTATCACCTACAACGTTAAGAAGACTTAAGCAAACGTCATCAATACCGTATTCACCGTTTAACATAGTAGAAACGGTAAGTGTTGTATCGATACCGCTTAAAATACATTTACAAATATGGCAAACTGAAATAGATACTGCATAGAAGGTAGCACCCTTGCGTTGAATAATTCTAGCACCTGATTTGCGCATATATTCTTCTACTTCAGATAAAACAAATTCAGGATAATCTTCCTTGGTTTGAATTGCATCCTTAAAGCTTTCTACGGGAACGTTAGAAATGTTTGCAAGTGACCACGGAACGAATGAACTGTCACCGTGTTCACCAAGCACGTAAGCGTGTACGTTCTTTTGGTTTACAGAATAATATTCTGAAATTCTTGAACGAAGTCTTGCTGTATCCAAAACGGTACCTGAACCAATAACACGTTCTTGAGGTAAACCTGTGTGCTTTAAGAAAACGTATGTTAAAACGTCAACAGGGTTACTAACAATAACGTATGTAGCATTAGGAGC
>JAZQWD010000067.1:0-19165 GCA_045632165.1 Acutalibacteraceae bacterium
TTCTGCACATCCGTTTTACTGTCTCAAAAAATATTTTAATAGTGATATTGTGAGACAGGTCTCACAGTGTTATTTTGCCTATCGGCAAAGTGTTATTAAAACCTTTCGGTTTTAGTGATATTTTATTCGCTCCTAAACTCGTAAAGCGAATAACACTCGGCTTTTAGCCGAATATAACTGCGAAGCAATATAACTCGCCTTTGGCGAATAAAACTGGCGTTGTATCCTTACGGATACAACGCCTATGCCGTCTTTTTTATTATTTATATTTACCTTCAAAATAATTAACCAATATTTCCTTTGCTTTTTTAGTTGTAACGTGATTAAACCATTCGAATTCAGCGTGGCTTTTAAATTCTTCGGTAAGACCGTCTTTGCGGTAGGTGTCTGCAATTACTATAACGGTATCTTCATCGTGCAGCGGGCTAAAAATACTCGCAGGCAAATTGTTAATTTTTGCACCGGTAGCGGCAAGTCCGACCTCTTCGTGAATTCTAAACGCCAAGTCAAGCACGGTGGCATCGCTTTCAATTCTAATTTTTCTACCGTTACGAAGCTTAACGGTGATTTTGCCCGGAATGTTTTCGGCATCCTCACTTATAATGTCTTTAACACCTAAGCCGGTATTACTGCCGTTAAGGAAATTTACGTAATCCTCTCTCATACTAAAGCAAAAACGTATAACGTTATAACAGTTATCCTCGATTGATACAATAAATCGGTTGAATTCGTCCATTGTAAAGTCGGTTATTACGCGACCGTTTTCATATAGTGACTGTGCACACGCTTTAATAAATACCGTTGAAAAAGAGTTGATTTCGCAACGGGTGTCTTTGGGGTCGAGCACAACGTCAACGTCACAAATAGGAAGAAAGTTCTTATTAATGCATTTGGTGATATCAATGTCAAGGTCTTTGTCATTTTCCTGTTCTGACAGGTTGTTTCGCGCTTGTTTTAAAAGCTTGTTGATTTCAAGCGGGGAATAATAGTGTTCCGAAAAAGAAAACTCAAATCCGGTTATTTGTGCCCAAAAATAACATTGGTCGTCAAACTCGTCGTCGAGCAGGCTTTTAATTAATTTAATGGTGGATTTAACCTGTGCTTGGTTGCGGTTTCTTAAATCGTTATATTTGGTGTTAATTTCATAATAAAGTTCAGGGTTGTCTATACACCAAATTAAATCCTCTATAATATTTGTAAAATAGTGCAAATTAAAGCGCCGCAAAAGTGGGAGATAAAACGTATCGGTTTCGTCGGTCTTTTTGCGCTTGTTTTCGGCAGACATAGTGTCCATTGTACGAAGAGTATGAATTCTGTCAGCCGCTTTAATGTAAAGTGCAAAAATCATGTGTCGGCACGATTCGACCATATCCACTAACCTGTCAAAGCTTTCTTTGTCAAGGCGAAGCTTGTCTTTGGTGCGGTCTTCGGGTGAGATAATACGTTCATATTCCCTGTGAAGTGAAGTTACGGCATTAACGTATTGCGAAATTTGTTTGCCGCATTTTTCTTCTATTTGTTCAATAGTAATTTCGGTGTTTTCTGCCATGTCGTAAAGAATAGCCGCCGCAACAACAGGACTTTCTACACCAAAATCGGCAAGTATATCCGCAACCATAAGCGGGTGGGTAATATAGGGCTCGCCTGTGGTGCGCTTTATCCAATAATGTGCTTCCTTTGCGATTCGGTAAGCATCTAATATGACGAATGCGTTATGAAATCGTTTCATTTTAGTGCCAAGGTTTTTATACATTTTATCGCAAACCCTGTGCATAATATGAATTTCAATACATTCGTCCTTGGTGTATATGGGGTTGCCTTCATCGTCAAGAGGGGTTTCGTCAGGTAACATACCTCTAACCGCGAGTAAGCTTATTTTAGAATATTCGTAATATTCTTCGCCCCTATTAGATGTGAAGGTGTTTTTGCAACCTGTTTTAGTAATTGCACCTGACGAAGTATACTTATATATAAGCATTGCAACAACGTCTTCAATGTCGGGACGCATATAACGGCACATAATGTATGCTTTATGTATTATATCTTCCACATCGGAAAGGTTGTGCAGTTGATTGACTAAGTTAATAGCCGAAATAGCGTCGTTTTCATCAAATTTTGATTTATTGGCAAAATATCTTGATATATACAGCGCTTCTTTGTTGTCACATAAATATTTGTTCAACATAACATAACCTCCTATTAACGTGTAAAATTATTTTTTCATTGAGGCCAAAATAAGCTGGTATACCTTCGCGTCTTCCATTTCACTTACAGTGCTTGAGCAACAAAGATTATCCCTAATATAATCTTCATTTATTTTGTTAATGCGATTTTGAATTACAACGATTTTATCATTTTCGTCAAGCCCCTTAATTTCACCGTTATAAAGCTTAGAACAAAAATTGCTTATAGCACGTCCGTCATCTTTTTGCGTGAAATTTGGAAAGGCCATATTTAAATATGGGGCTATATCCTGGTCAGAACAGGCAAGCTCGTATTTTGAAAGAATAATCTTTTGGGCGCTGGGGGTATGGTTGCGACCGTGTGATACCGAGGTAAGCGTGCCGATACCGCCAATATAGTTGGTTTGGTTATTTTTAGGCGGTATATAAAGGATCATAAGCGCTTTATCACTATATGCTTCACTTATAATATCAATAAAAGCAAAATGATCGCTAAAGGTTAACTCACCTTTATATATTCCCGAACATGCCGACATTTTAGCGATTATACTATTGTTACGCTCGGTACGGTTACCCGAAAATCTTTCATCGGTCATATTGTTAAAGTTGATTGTATCAAGCTCGTTTTTAAGGTCAATCGCCATTTGGCGGTTTTCTTCTTTAAAAAAGGTTGCGGCTACCCGCATAGTTCTTTTTGCGGTCACGCCGTTTACGTCGTCAAAGATTGAAAGTACACCGTAACGAAGCTCACGTCGTCTTTTTTTACCAAATCGGTCAGCGAGGTCTGACTGATCATTATAATAGCAAAGATAATTGCCGATAAAATCCTCGTGGGGAATATATAACGCTGTGGCATTAAGCATACCTTTTTTGAATTTTATAGTGCTTTCGGGGTTGAATGCTTCGTCGAGAAGGTCGTCAATTCCGAATTCGAGCCCTGCTTTTTCAAAATCGGGTATACTGCAAAGATTAAGCAGTACGTCAAGCGATGGAATACGTGGGTCTTTTGTGTCGGTTTTTAAATAATTATTAATCGAACCCGAAGCAATACCCCATTTATCCGCAAATTCTTTTTGGCTCCAACCCATTGCGTTTTTTAATTTGTTTAAATTTGTAGATACGCGGACAAATAAATCGTCGATTGTTTTGTTTTTTGTGTCGGACATTGTTATACCTCCTCGAATTTTTGTTTGCTTAAAGGATAACATTACCAAAACACATTGTCAATAGAATTTTGAACAAAAGTCAAAAATCGTGAAAAATAAAACATTTTAAAAGAAAAAGTTGTCCGGAATTACTGGGTGTAATTCACGAAAAATTAAAAAAATTCACGAAAAATCACGAAAGTGAATAATTGCTCACATATTTATAACAAAAAAAGAATAACAAAATGCTTGTCCTCACATTCGTGCTATTGATTAATTATAAAAAAGGGATTAGAATTAAGTTACAAAATTTAAAAGGAGGTCAAATCAATGAAAACTAATTTGTTAAGTTATTATCTTTCAGAAGCGGTTAAAGGAAATGCAGAGGCATCGTATAAGGCGGGTAAGATGATGGCGAGCGAAGGCACGTTTAACGAAGTTGCAATTCAAAGACGATATATTGAAGCGGCTAATGCAGGTCTTAAAGAGGCCCAAAAAGAGCTTGGCGCTTTGGGGCTTTGCGGTAAGCTTATAACCGACGATTCAACTTCTTTCGACATACATTATGATACTGATTATAACAACGCGATTATGTGGCTTAAGAAAGCGGCGCAAAATGGTGATACTGAATGTGCGGTGGTTGTTTTAGCCATTGAAAAATGTGGTGTGAGTGTAATTAACACCGCCCGAAGTTCTGTTGAACTTTATCACGAAGCATTGTGTTTATCATCTTTTGAAACATTCCCTTGTTTAATGTTGTTCGAGGTGGCAATGCAATATATTAAACATTTTGGTATAAATAAAAATAGCGATAGGAGAATCGCTTGATAGGAGGTATACCGGTGGTTTCCGGATTAAAATTGAATAACAACGTAAGAGCCGGTCTACTTGTGACGGCTCTTATTTTTTGCGTAAAACGCTATAAAACACCTCAAAACTACAAATTTGCTGCTAAAAATTCACGAAAAGGATTTTAGTTCACGTATTTGAAATGGAGTTTTAGATTATATGTGAGGTATGATTGTATGCGAAGAAACACGAAATTTAAGGAGGCATAAAATGAAGAAGTTTAAATTTTTATCAAAACGTTTATATATTTGCGGTATTGTTGCTGCCACCATTGCGGTTATTGGGGGCTGTGCGGCAATTTTCTTAAAGTGCTGTAAACACTGATTTAATCAAAAGGGGGGGACAACTATGTTTGAAGTAAATGAGTTAGAACTTTTTTACGAAGCCGAAGAAGAAAACGACGAGCTTGAAAAAATAATAGGCGCATCTTCAGATGAGGCGCTGCTTGCTTGTTTAAACAAGCTTGGCAGGGTAGACCTTCTTAAAATGAGTAGGGCATCGGGTAGAACGCTTGAACAGTTGGTTTTAGATTTAGGTGGCAGTGCCATTTTTCAAGACCCTGCCGAATTTCAAAACGAGGAGCACTGGTCTATTGAAAAGGGTTGGCAGTTATGTTCGCAGTATTGTTGTGGCAATATCAACAGAAAGCTTAAAATTGCCAAACGTATGAACAAAAAATTCCACGGGTGCTTTGATAGTAATATTAGGGCGCTTAAAAAAATGCTTTCTACGCCGCTTGATTTGACAGATATACACGTATCGCTTGGTGCACCGTGGGTACCTGCCGAAATTTATCAAGACTTTGCAAGAGAATTGCTTAATCTTAAATGCACCCCTACTATTATCTTTAATAAAGAGCTTGGTATTTGGCAGGTCAAAGCGCCCGACGAAGCAAAAAATTCAATTCTTAATACCGACACCTACGGCGTACCGCGCGAATGGAAAGAGTATATGAGCAAAAAACCGGAACCGTATCTTACCGCGCTCGATATTTTAAAGCAAACAATGAATGCAAAAACCATTAAGGTGTATGATTACGTGGGTTGGGACAACGAGCGTGTTTTTAATAAGGAGGCAACGCTGATAGCCCAACAAAAGCAAAGAGAAATTATCCGTGAATTTGATAAATGGGTACAGGTGGACGAAAGCCGCCGTCTTCGTTTAGAAGAATGTTATAACGATGCTTTCGTCGGTTATGGTGTAAGCGCTTATGACGGTTCGTTTTTAAAGTTTACGGGGCTTAATCCTAAGGTAAAACTTCGTTTTCATCAGCGTAATGCAATCGCACAAATGGTGCTTTCAAATTTAAATCTTTTGCTCGCTCACGACGTGGGTACGGGTAAGACCTATATTATAGTTGCGGGTGTGCATGAGCTTCATCGTATGGGAATAAGCACTAAAAATATGATTGTAGCACCGGTTAATATACTTCAAGAAATTGCTGAGGCACATAAATATTTATATCCTGACGATAAAATTCTTGTGGTATCTCCAAAAGATTTTCGCCCTCAAAATCGCAAGCAAACTCTTGAAAAAATTCGCGACGGAGATTACGTGGCAATTTATATAGGATATAAATCCTTTGATAATATTGTTATGTCAAAGCAGTATTGGATTAATAAAATGACAAGCGAGCTTAATGAATTAAGCAACGCTATTGATAGAACCTACCGCAAAGAAGTAAAACGTGTGCTGGAACGCCAAAAAGAGGCACTTTCTAAAAAGCTTTCAAAGTACGCTGTTGAAGCGTATGACCCGCCTTGGCTCACCTTTGACCAGCTTGGTATTGAAACCTTGGTTGTTGATGAAGCGCATAATTATAAAAATATCCCAATAAATACCAGGGCGGACAATATCGTAGGTATGCACACTAAGGGCAGCGAAAAGTGCAAAGAAATGCTTGAAAAATCCAAGGTTGTAAAAAAACTTGTATTGGCCACAGGCACACCTATTACTAATTCACTAACCGATATGTTTGTTTTACAAACCTATTTACAACCCGACGAGCTTAAATTTAGAGGTATAGATTCCTTTGATATGTGGATAAACACCTTTGCTCAAAGGGAAACAAATATAGAGGAGGATATTGACGGTGAGCACGTAAGAGCGGTTACCCGTTTTAGCAAATTTCATAACCTTACCGAGCTTATATCACTATTTTCTACCGTTTGTAATTTCCATACTTCAAGTGGAGATAACAACGAAGCTTTACCCTTGTTTCAGGGATATACCAATATTTGCGTACCAAAGAATGAAGCGCAAGCAAACTATATTAAGGAACTTTCTAACCGTATTGAGCTAATTAGGTCGCGTAAGGTGTTCCGTAATGAAGATAACCTTCTTAAAGTAACGACCGACGGTCGTAAATGTGCGTTGGATATACGCCTTGTAGATTCCGATTTAGAACTAGAAAGTGACGAGCAAAATAAAATAATGGTTTGTGCCGATAACGTTTACGATTTATACGCGAAATATCCCAATACCTGTCAAATTGTATTTTCGGATATAGGTACACCGAAAACAAGCTTTAACGTGTATGACGAACTTAAATATGAACTAACGTTGCGCGGTGTACCTGCACATCAAATCGCCTTCGTTCACGATGCAACTACCGAAGCCGCAAGAGCGCGTTTGTTTGCTGAAATTAATGCGGGAACGGTTCGTGTGGTTGTCGGCTCAACCTCTAAGCTGGGGGTTGGCGTAAATATTCAAAAGCGCTTAATTGCTATACATCATTTAAGTGTGCCGTGGCGACCTGCGGATATGGTTCAACGTGAGGGCAGAGGAATACGACAAGGTAACGAAATGGATGAGGTGTTTATTTACCGCTATACCACAAAGGGTACTTATGATGCGTATTCTTGGCAGTTGCTTGAAAGTAAGCAACGTATTATCAGCAGTATTCTTTCGGGCACGCTTGCCTCAAGAAATGCCGACGACGTTTCGGATGCGGTACTGAATTATGCCGAAATTAAGGCGCTTTCTATTGGCAATCCGCTTATTAAAAAACGTGTTGAAACCTATATACGTTTAGAAAGAATAAAGATTTCTTGCCGTGCCAGACAAAAAGACCTTACAACTTTTCGCGCTATGGTTGAAAATACACCCGAAGAAATTAATCGCTTAAAACGCCTTCGTGATATTGCCGTTTTGGATATTAAGCTTTACGAAAACAGTAAGGCGGTTATTCCGCAGGATGAAAGAATGGCATTTGGTGAAGAACTGCTTTTAGCACTTAATGAAATATATTTAGAAGGCACGGAACGTCTTTTTGATAATTATCAGGGCTTCGACGTATGTTTACCAGTTAATACGGGTTGCCAAACACCTCACGTTTATATTAAAAGCCCTAACGGCGGTAAGTATTATCTTGAAATGGATACTGATAAACCTCTTGGTTGTGCAATGCGAATTGACCATTTACTTGAAAATCTTGCTGATAGAGTGACCGCTTTTAATGAGCGAATAGAACGTGCTGAGAAAAACTGCGCCAATGCTTTGGAAGAAATTGAAAAAGGTAATATTTATGGGAAAGAGGTAGAACTGCTTGAGCGCGAGCTTGAAAGTATTGACCGACTATTAGAACAAGCCGACAGAATTTCTGTCTAATAATCAAAGAACGATTTTAAGAAGGTGAAATATGGAAAATCAAAATTTAAATATTCCAAACGTTACTGTAAGCGGTGTTGTAGATATGCTTTCGCTTCTTTATACAAACGCTATAACAAACGGTACGTCCTTTAAAAAGCTTCCTACACCATTTTTGTGGGGACCTGCGGGTATCGGTAAATCCGAAGCAGTTGTTCAGTTGGGTGAAAAGTTAGAAAAGGCAACGGGTAAGCATACCGAAATTACCGATATTCGACTTTTGCTATTTTCACCCGTTGATTTGCGCGGTGTACCCGTGGCGGACGAGCATAAAAAATTCAGTAATTGGCTTATGCCAAGAATATTCGATATGAATTCATCTGAAAACAATATTAATATCTTATTTCTTGATGAACTTTCCGCCGCACCACAGTCGGTTCAAGCGGCGGCATACCAAATTTGTTTGGATCGCAAAATCGGTGAACATAAACTTCCTGATAATTGCATAGTTATTGCGGCGGGTAACCGTACAACCGACCAAAGTGTAAGCTATAAAATGCCGAAAGCGCTTTGTAACCGCCTTATGCATTTTAATATTGAAACAAATTATAAAGTGTGGCTTGAATGGGCGGTAGCTAACGATATTGATAGCCGCATCGTGGGTTATTTGGCATTTGATAACAGTAAATTGTGTGTTGACCCCGAATCAAGCGATATGGCGTATCCAACACCCCGTAGTTGGAGCTTTGTAAGCAATTTGCTTAAGAATTCAAATGGTGATATGTCGGTAATACATCCACTTATTTGTGCCTGCATCGGTACCGACACTGCACTTGAATTTGAAGCGTGGGTTAATTCTTGCACAAAGCTTCCCAATGTTGAGGACGTTTTAAACGGTAGAACTAATCAGTATCCTACTTCTTACGACGCGTTACTTGCTTTTACTTCAAGCTTGGTTTCCGCAATTCGCGGTCGCAGTGCAAAAATTACAATGCAAGAGCTTGAAAATGCCTGTGCTTACGTTAATAAATTTCCAACCGATTTTGCAATGACATTTTATAAGGACTTAAATGCTATTCCTGACATTCGCTTAAAATTAATGAAATGCCCCGCCAGTCAGCTTTGGTTTAATAAAAACGGAGTTTACCTTTGAGGTGTGCTATGGATGAAAGAGCAATTTCGAATAAACTGATACACGGCAGAATGAGTATTTTAAAAGAATATCCATTCTTCGGTCATCTTTTATTTAAATTAAAATTTGGTTTGGCTGAATGTGGTACGGCTTTTACCGATATGCGCCGTATAGTATTTGACCCTAAGTTTGCAACGCGTATTTCGGAAAAAGAGCTAGAGTACGTCTTAATGCACGAGGTACTGCATTGTGCTTTGAAGCATTGCACACGCGGGGTAGGAAAGCAAATGTATATTTATAACGTTGCCTGTGATATAGTTGTAAATTCTATTATGCTTCATATGTATCATAAAAGTGAAATCACAATCGACGGTGAAGAAATTATGCACCTTTCACCCGACGGTAAAGAGGGACGTGAATATACCTCAGAGCAGGTTTATGCAATGCTTATGAAGATGTCACCGCAGGAGTTTGGTAATATGTATTGCGGTGGCGGATTTGATAATCACGCTGTTTGGGAAACGCTTGAGGGTTCAACCCTTGAGGATTTATGGAATCATCATTTAAAGAAAACAATATCTACTTTTGGCATCGGTAGCGGTATTCCTGATTATTTGGAAAGATATCTTAAGAATATTAATCATTCTTCCAACACTAACTGGCGCCAAATATTACACGATTTTATTCAGTTCAATAATAGTGATTATGATTTTTCACAACCTGACAAGCGCTATTCTTCAGATATTATTTTGCCTTCGTTTTGTGAAAACGTTAATGGAGGCAAGGTTGAAAAATTATGGTTTTTGGTTGATACAAGCGGTTCGGTTTCAGATGATGCAATCTCGGTAGTGTATGCGGAAATTAAAGCCGCGGTAACACAAATAGGTAATTTAAGCGGTATGCTATCATTTTTCGATTATACCGTTTCGGACGGTGTACAGTTTGATTCGTTAGAGGATATCCTAGCGACAAAGCCGATAGGCGGTGGCGGTACAAACTTTCAAGTCATTTTCAAAAAACTTAAAGAATATAAAGAATCGGGCGATTTGCCTAACGTCATGGTAATTATAACCGACGGATATGCCGATTTTCCAAAAGAGGAGGCGGCCTTGGGTGTGCCTGTTATTTGGGTTATTGTTGACAGCAATGTAATACCGCCGTGGGGTGGATATGCTTACGTAAGCATATAAATATAAAATTTGGAGGTTTAAAATGACAGATAATAATACTTTTGGAAAAATTGAATACATTTTTTTAAATGCTTTTGCAAGCGCTGTATCAATGCTTTGGTATAGAATCTTAATTTTTATGCCTCTTGATAATTATACCGCCGGCGGTTCTAAAAAGGTTTTGTGGGTGCTTGCGGCATTAACCGTGGCACTTGGAATCATAATAAACTTTAAAAATAATAGAAGCTTTTTTAGTGTAATAATAAACGTTTTATTACCGTATGAGGTATATGCCGTTATTTCGTATTGGCATTATTTCGGCAGCTGGATTAAAGCAACTCTTTTGGTTTCGTTATTGCTTTCACTTGTCTTTTTTTGCGGAGTAGTTTTCCGCAAACTTAAATCTAAACATAAAAATACAATAATTAAAATGCGCCTAAAATATGCATTGGCAGGCGTTCGTATAATAACGGTTTTGTGCTTGAGTATGTTTATTATTCCGTTAAGTGTCAGCTCGTTTATGGGTAAAGACTTATATAACGCAAGTAACGGCGATACCATCGTTTTAAACGAAACTGATGAATGGACGATTGAAAATAATATTGATACGGTTATGAAAATAAAGCCCGACGTTTGGGAAACGCTTGAGTTGAATGAACGACTAGAGGTGTTATCGGTTTTAAAAAATATTGAAATGCGTTATTTGGGTATTAATCACGAAATCTATTTATCGGCCGATAATCTTAACGAAACAACCCTTGGGTATTATTTACAAAATGAACATAAAATCGTTATAAATATAGCTCACCTTAAAAACAGCCCTGTAAGCGAAGTGGTACATACTTTAGCGCACGAATGCCATCACGCTTATAGCCAACAACAGGTTGAGGTTTATAAAATAATACCCGACGAGTATAAGAATATGCCTATGTTTTATAATGCGCAGGTGTATGAAAACGAGTATTTAAACTACGTAAGCGGTGACAAGGATTATAACAAATACGCTAAACAATATTGTGAAGCACACGCCAACGATTATGCGAAAGACGCGGTAAAAGGTTATTATGTGGCGATTGCGAAATATGAAAAAGGATGAGTGAAATGAAAAGGTTTTTTAAGGTTTTAGAATATTTGATTTTAATTGCAGTTTCTTTAGCGGCTTTTTGGGCGGTTACAAAACATAGCAGTTCATTTTTGGGGCACTATTTTTTAAAGGATTACGAACTAATGTGTTACGGTATTTGGGGTATTTGCCTTGCGGTGGTTTTCTATCACGTTAGCGACAAATTAAAAGTTACTTGGAATAAGATAACCGCCGGTGCGGTTGTATCGGCCATATATACCTCACTCGTATTTTTTGCTAACAATTTTTGGCGCTATATAAGTATAAACAATACTTTTAATGATGAAATATTTGTTCCGTATACGGCGGTGCTTAAATGGGATATTACCTATACCGAGGGGTTGGGCGAATTTCGGTATTTTGCGGTGTTTTTATTAATGTATGCGCTTTGCGGCTTAATAATAGTTTTATCACACTCCAAAACCAAAGACGTATTTACAAGGGTTAAAGATAATTTTTACAACTGGCTTTTGGTAGAAGAATAAAGGGGGGATATACAGTGCTAAGTTTATATCGCAAGTTTGCATTAGATGCGGTTAGTATTAAAAATCCGCGAAAAATAGTATTAGAAGGGTGCGAAATTTATCCAAACGAGTCTAGGGAACTGATTTGCACAAACGGTAAGGTTTCATTCACCGTTGCCGAAGACGTATACGCGTATTGCAGTGATGGAAAGGCACTTTGGTATTCAAAATATGAGGATTTAATTTGCGGAAGGGACTTGGTTTATAGAATTGAAGTAAACGACGTTTATAACCGCCGCAGAGGAATAATTGATTCTGACGGATATTTTATTTTCAATGAAAACGGTTATTTGTATTGCGAAAACAACGGCGGTGAATTAATGAAATTGTGTGCGATTGAAACGGTTAATTCGTTTTACTGTCTTACAGGTCTTAATAAGGGACTTACGGTAAAGCAAATTGAAAACGCGTTGGGTGCCGAATGTGGAATTCACCAATATAACGATATAGAATTTTATAAAGATTTAAACCAACTACATGGGTTGATTTCTTTGCTTGAAAAGGAAAAATTATCACAAACCCGCATTTCTTTTGTGGCGGCTGAGATTATTGCCAAAACCATTAAAATGTGTTGCGAAATGAATGAATACGTTTCGTACCCACTTGAAAGATTAATTAAAAAGGAGATTTAACAATGCCGGTATTATACGTAAATTTAAATAAACACGAACCCACTAAAAAAGAACCCTATGCTTCTTTTTTGAAGAAGTTTGATATTATAAAGGACGACCTTGACGGCGAACAAATTGAAATACGTGTAGGTGGTAGAGATGGTACCTTTGTTAACGGTTTTTATATTGATAGGGTTTATTATAAAAACCCGAGATTGAAGTTTGATTTTTCAACCGTACCCTCACCCTATGAACAAAATAAAACCGCAACGTTTATTCGCGCCACCTATTCTTATGATGACGAAGACGGTTATGACCTTGATTTTCACCTTCAAAGGGCAAAAAACATTAAAAAGCGCGCGCCGTATTATTATTTGCCGGGTGTTACTAATTTTGAATTTTCTTCCCAAATTGATGATGAATATAAGCTAATCTTTGACGTTTTGGTAGAAGAAAAGGAAAAAGTAGAGGAAATATGTTGCTTTTTAATAAGTCAAATAATTTCTATCTTTAGCTTAGAGGATTAGCGCAATACTAAAAATATTAATAAGGAGGGGAGTATAATGAAAACAGTGCGAATGGAAATACCGCTTGGGTATAAGCTTCTTAAAAAAGAATATGAGGTATCGGTCGATAAGGCGCGTGAGCTTTTTTTATCTAAAAAACAAAATAGAATAACCGTAGCCGAACGTGATGATTACAGCGTTAAGTATCAAAAGCATTATATAGAATGTCCGTACTGTAATCACCGTGTAAATGCTTACGCGCGTGACTTTAATAAGGCGTTTGGTTTAAATTTATACGTAGATTCGCGCGTAGAAAAAGAGGTTATTTTAGATTGGACGTCACAACAAATTAAAATTTTTGAAGAACCACGAAAACCCCTGCATTTAAGCCGCGCTACAGACGTTAGATTTGATTTAACCTGCCCAAAATGTAAAAACACAATTCACCGCAATGATAAAACCAGAACGGTTGAAATAATTCATAACCGCCATAAGGTGTTTATCCGCACCGAAGTGCTAGATATTATGGAACTTGTTTCTTTGCCTTGTTTAACTAAGGGAACGGTTAATGTTGTTTTCCCTTTATTTGAGGTGGCGGGTTTTAATTTTAAAAACGGTCATTCCTACATACGTTTAGAAACGGCAGAGGGCAAATGTCTTGCAGTTCGTGATTTAACCTATGATAAATATGCTTGGACTTCGGGTTCGATTTATAACGTTCTTTTAAAAAATAAATACTTAAAGCGAACGATTAGAAATATTTTTAATGAGGAATGGAACGGTAAAATACCTTTTTACCCGTCGGAACTTGGTATTGACAAAATGCGTTTACTTACTCAGTTTATGGGTTATGATAAGAAGTTTTATTCCGCAATTCCCGTGTGCCGTGGCTCTTTAGCGGTTGAGGAAAGCTTTAAACCGCTTGCCCGCAAAATGCGCAATTCAAACAACCTTATAAAAATGTTTAGTGAATCGAAAATACCTAATATGAAATCGGTCAAAAAGATTTTCTTTAATAATATGGGGTTGTTTTTTTATCTTGATGAAGTAGAACGCTTGTGGGATATTTTCAATAACCCAAACTATTTTGTAAAATTATTAAGTGATGAGGGGATTTATCAAATTCTTTCAGATTTGCACATGCGCCCGATACTTTTTGATTTTATTAAAGATTCTTATGACGTGGGTGGGGCAAGGCGACTTTTAAAAACTATTAATGAAAATTGGGCATCTACTTGTAGATACGGTGTTACTTATAGCAGTATGTCTGAAAGTATGCGTAAAAGCGAACGTAAAAAATGGATTGATGAACAAGATGGCAGCAGTCTTGGCGGGTTGCCTTTTTTCGCAATTCCTATGTCAATGCCTAATGAACGTATACGCGACTGCATAATCGACGATTTTGAATTTTCGTGGCTTAAAAGCAGTGTAGAATATGAGGAGGTAGGTACAGCTCTTAGTAATTGCTTAACCTATTGGTCAGCGCAAGATTCTCCCGTAATTTGTGTTCGAAAAGCAGGTAAAATTGTAGCCGCATTAGAGGTTAGAAATAATTACGTTTATCAGGCATACACTGCAAGAAATCAAAGCTTGCAAATAATACCGGGGTTAGAAAATGCTTATAAAAAGTGGCATCAAAAATATAATTTATCTACAAAATACATACCTCTGCCTCGCCGCCGTAGGATTCATCAACGTATTTTAGATATCAATGATGATTTACCGTTTGGATAAAGAGGTAATTGCAGGGAATATGAAAATTTGATATAATAATATTTAACGTAATATAAATAAGTGAGTGATATATAAATGTCTTATAATGCAAGTAATATTTCTGTTTTGGAAGGTTTAGAACCGGTACGCAAACGACCCGGTATGTATGTTGGTTCTACCTCGGTTAAGGGTCTTAACCATTTAATATATGAAATTCTTGATAATTCGGTGGACGAGCATTTGGCGGGTTATTGTAATAATATAACCGTAACGCTTAATAAAGACGGTTCGGCAACTATTGAGGATGACGGTCGCGGTATACCCGTAGACCTTCACGAAAAGGGTTATCCCGCTGAACGTATTATTATGACTACTCTCCACGCGGGCGGTAAGTTTGACAATTCAAACTATAAAACGTCGGGCGGGCTTCACGGTGTTGGTTCTTCGGTGGTTAATGCGCTGTCGGTTAAAATGATAGTCGAGGTTAAGCGCGACGGACAAATTTATTATGATGAATACAGTAAGGGCGCACCCGTAATCAAGCTTAAAAAAGGTGAATTATTGCCTGTTCGCGGTAAATCAAAGGGTACAGGCACTAAAATTACATTTTATCCTGATGAAACTATTTTCGATACTATAAAATTTAAAGCCGATGCAGTAAGAGAACGTCTTCGCGAAACGGCATATCTTAACCCCGCGCTTTCTATTACTTTTGTGAACGCAAGAGATGATAAAGAACCCGAAGTTTTTCACGAGCCCAACGGTATTGCGGGGTTTGTTGATTCTTTAATTTCGCAAGAAGCCGAAGCAAAGCGCCTTACAAATACCGTTGCTGTTACGGGTGAAAAGGACGGTATTCAAATAAACGTGGCTTTTGCTTATACGCAGCGTTTTGGCGACAACGTTGTTAGCTTTTGTAACAATATTAACACAATGGAGGGTGGCACCCACGTTAACGGCTTCAAGTCGGGCTTTGCGAAGGTGGTTAACCAGTACGCGCGCGAGCTTGGTAACTTAAAATCGAAAGACCAAAGCTTTACGGGTAACGATACCCGCAACGGTATGACGGCGGTAATTTCGGTTAGTCATCCCGCCCCCCGTTTTGAAGGTCAAACCAAAACAAAGCTTGATAATACCGACGTTCAAAGTGCGATTGCTTCAATTTTGAATACCGAATTGCAGCATTACTTTGACCGTAATCTTGAAACCTTAAAAACTATTATTTCCCGCGCTGAAATGGCGGCAAAGGTAAGACGTGAAGAAGAAAAAATTCGCACCAACCTTGCCGATAAGAAATTCGCATTCGAAGGTAACGGCAAACTCGCAAGACAAGAATCTAACGACGCTTCTAAATGCGAAATCTTTATTGTAGAGGGAAAATCGGCAGGCGGTACTGCAAAAACAGGTCGCGACCGCCGTTTTCAGGCAATTTTACCTATTCGCGGCAAAATTCTTAACGTTGAAAAGCAAAGCGTTGACAGGGTACTTGCCAATGAAGAAATCAAGGCAATCGTTAATGCGCTTGGTTGCGGTTTTTCGCAAGGTTACGGCAACGATTTTAATATTGATAATCTTAAATACAGTAAAATTATTATCGCTGCCGATGCCGACGTTGATGGTGGACATATCAGCACCTTGCTTTTAACCCTGTTTTATCGCTTTATGCCCGAGCTTATTTATGCGGGTAAATTATATAGAGCAATGCCTCCGCTTTACCGCGTGAAGCCCAAAAAGGGAAAAGCCGAGTATATTTATGATGATAAAGCACTTGCGGAATATCGCAAAAAGCACGGCAATAATTTTGATATACAAAGATATAAGGGTCTTGGCGAAATGGATTCAGACCAGCTTTGGGAAACCACAATGAACCCCAAAACCCGAAAGCTAAAACAAATCGGTATGCAAGACATAATTGATGCTAACAGGTTAACCTCTGTGCTTATGGGCGAAGAGGTTGCACCAAGGCGCGAATACATCGTTAACAATGCCGATAAAGCAACCTTGGATGTGTGAAAATATGAAAATTTGGTTAGATGACGTAAGGGTGGCTCCCGATGGATATATACACTGTAAAAGTGTAAACGAAGCCATTTTAACTATAGAAGCAAATGAAGAAAACGAGCCGATAGAGCTTATTGACTGTGACCACGACCTTGGCGATTATGCTATTGACGGCGGTGACGGTATTAAGCTTTTGGACTGGCTTCTTGAAAGAAACACAAAATATCCAATCAAACTGCATACAATGAACCCTGTGGGTAGAGAAAATATGCAAAGAATGATTGACAGATACTGGAAATGAGGCGAAGAATAATGCCAAAGAAAAAGAATATTGCAACCGAAGAAATTGTTGAAGATATTATAGCAACCGACTATTGCGATGAAATGTCGTCATCGTTTATTGACTATGCAGTAAGTGTTATTACTGATAGAGCAATCCCCGACGTGCGCGACGGTCTTAAGCCCGTTCACCGCCGTATACTTTGGGCAATGAAATCGTTGGGGCTTTCCTCAACGGGTGACTATAAAAAATCGGCGCGTGTTGTCGGTGAAACAATGGGTAAATATCACCCGCACGGTGACGCTTCAATTTATGATGCAATGGTACATATGGCGCAGGACTGGTGCTATAACCATCCGCTTATAGACGGTCACGGTAATTTTGGCTCGGTCGAGGGTGACGACGCGGCGGCTTCGCGTTATACCGAAGCGCGACTTTCGGCAATTGCTGAAGAAATTTTACTTTCGGATTTGGATAAAGGGGTTGTTGACTTTATTCCAAATTTTGATAACAAAGAAAAAGAGCCAACGGTATTGCCTGCGGTTATACCTAATATTTTAATTTCGGGTACTGACGGTATTGCCGTTGGTATGGCTTGTAAAATGCCTACCCATAATCTTGGCGAGGTTATTGACGCGGCAACCGCTATGATTGATAACCCCAAAATTAAAGAAGATAAGCTTTTTGAATATATCAAAGGTCCCGATTTTGCAACGGGCGGTATTATTGTAAATAAAAGTGAACTACCTGAAATATATAAAAACGGCGCGGGTCGTATTCGTGTTCGCGGTAAGGTTAAAATTGAAGCGGGCGAACGCGGAAAAATTAATATTGTTATAACTGAAATACCATTTACTATGATTGGCGGCATTGATAAGTTTATGGATACCGTTGCCGACCTTGTAAGAGCAAAGGTAATGCCCGACGTGGTTGATATTAAAAACTTTTCGGGCAAGGACGGGGTTCGTATTGTTATTGAGCTTCGCAAGGGCGCAGATGCACAGCAGTATATTAATTTGCTTTATAAAAAAGCAAAGCTTGAAGATACCTTCGGCTATAATGCAATGCTTTTATCAAACGGTGTGCCCGCACAAATGTCACTTCATAGAATTGTTACAGAGTTTTTAGATTTTTATCGCGAAACAATGACACGCAAATATAAAACCTTGCTTGATCGCGAGAAGAAATCAGCCGAAGTGCGCGAGGGTCTTATAACTGCAGTTGACTGTATCGACACAATTATTGAGGTGTTGCGCGGCTCAAACGTTGTTTCAACAGCAAAAAAATGCCTTACCAAGGGTGTAACCGACGGTATTAAGTTCAAAACCAAAACTGCCGAAAAGCAGGCAAAGAAGTTTTGTTTTACCGAACGTCAGGCAGACGCAATTTTAGAAATGAAATTGCAAAAGCTTATCGGTCTTGAAATGACCGTGCTTGAAAAGGAACTTGCAAAATCTAAAAAGAATATAGAAATTTATTCAGGGCTGCTTTCAAGCAAGGTTAAAATGAGCCATAAAATGAAGGCCGATATGCTGGAAATTAAGCAAAAATATGCCAAAAAACGCAAAACCGAAATTATCGATGCCGAAGCAATCGTAATCAAAAAGCCCGAAATTAAGGAAGAAAAGGTTTACGCGCTTGTTAATCGCTTTGGCTACATAAAGCTTGTAGACGTTGCCACGTATGAGCGTAATATTGAAAATATTCCCGCCGATTATCGTTACGTTTGCGAGGTTATGAATACGGGCAAGCTTTATATCTTTACCGAAGGCGGAAAATGTCACCAAATTAAGGTGATGGATGTTCCAATGGGTAGATATAATGATAAGGGTGTACCGCTTGAGCAGGTTTCGTCTTTAACTACAAATGAAATTGCGGTTGCGGTTGTTTCGGATTATAAACCTAAGGAAAAATTGTTGTTCGTAACCGGCAAGGGTTATGTTAAAAAGGTGGCAATATCCGAATTTGATACTACGCGTAAAACTACCGATGCAACAAAGCTTGGTAAAGGTGATGGCGTTTTATTTGTTGCACCTATTAAGGATAAGAAAATGGTTGTGCTTGTATCGGAGCAAAAGCTTTGTGTAGCATTTGAAATTTCGGGTGTTAGCTTGCTTAAAAAAGCAACGATTGGTATTATCGGTATGAAGTTAGCCGATAAAGATAAACTTGTATTTGCAACTGTATTAGGTGATGAAAACACCTTCTTAATGAATGAAAAAGAATATAATCTTTCAAAGCTGGATACAGGCAAAAGAGGAACAAAAGGCAAGAAAATTTAAATATTATAAGGGGTGAAAATGATGAGGTTATTATTATCGTCGTTTGGTTTTAGAAGTCC
>JAZQWD010000068.1:0-2088 GCA_045632165.1 Acutalibacteraceae bacterium
ACAGGGTTTAAGTTCAACAGAAAGCGCTCTTGAATAATTAAGCACAAACACCTTGCTTGCCGCATAAACCGACATAAGCGGCAACGGCTGAAAGGATGAAATTGAACATATTTGCAAAATTTTAGAGCCATTTTTCATAAAGGGCAAAGCAACGTTTGTAACACCCACCAAGGCGCGACAGTTTAAATCTATCATACCAAGCGCTTCTTTATTTTCAATATCTGCATAGCTACCAAATTTTCCGTATCCTGCACAGTTTATAAGTACGCCTACGCTTTTATCCTCATCGTTTAGCATTTTTTCTAACACGTCTAAACTTTTTAAGTCGGTTAAATCAAGCGGAATTGGTTTAACCTTAATTTTAGTTTTGGATTTTAACTCCTCTAAAAGAGTTTCTCTACGGGCAATAGCCCAAATTTCATCAATATTTTCGGTGTAATTTTCAAGCTGCTTAACAAGTTCTGTTCCAATTCCTGAGGAGGCGCCTGTGATTATTGCAATAGCCATATTTAAAACCTCTTTTCCATAGTATAAATTTATTTTATCACAAAAAGCGTATGTTTTCAACTTGCAGTTCTTTTTTTAAAAAACAAGCATATAGTTTAATATCAAATAATCATAAAATGAGGGACTGCTATGTTAATGAATTCATATATGCCTGAGGGAAGGCGAATTTACACCGCCGAAAACCGCAGGTGGTTATCCACCCCACTTACCCTAACCGAAGCCAAAACAAAAGGTATTATTTTGGAAGCTACCGCTTTAATGTGCGATGCCGAGCATAACCTGATTGTAGATTTAAACTGTATGAAAGGCATAATTAAACGAAACGAAGGCGCGGTAGGAGTTGAAGAAGGTAAGGTGCGCGACATTGCGCTTATTTCACGCGTTGGAAAGCCTGTTTGCTTTATAGTTGAACAGATTAAAACCGACCCTTCGGGCAAACTTTATGCCGAGCTTTCACGAAAAAAGGCACAAGAAAAATGCATTCGCGAAAACTTAAAGCTAAAAAAAGTAGGCAGCATAATCGATGCCAAAATAACACATTTAGAAAATTTTGGCGCGTTTTGTGACGTGGGCTGTGGAATTATATCTCTGCTTCCTATTGATGCTATTTCGATTTCAAGAATTTCTCACCCTAAAGACAGATTTTCGGTTGGCGAGGATATAAAAGCCATTATAAAATCAATAGATGATGAGTGCAGAATAACCCTTTCTCACAAGGAACTGCTTGGTACGTGGGAAGAAAATGCCGCCGAATATTGCGAAGGTCAAACCGTAACGGGCATTATTCGTTCGATTGAAAATTATGGTGTTTTTGTAGAACTTGCGCCAAATCTTGCCGGTCTTGCCGAACCAAAAACGGATATACAGGTGGGTATGAAGGCAAGTGTTTACATAAAAAGTATTATTCCCGAAAAGATGAAGGTTAAGTTAATTATAATCGACACCTTTGAAGGTGACGGAAATCCTCCGTTAAAATATTATTTTAACGACAATGAAATGAATTTTTGGCGCTACTCACCCCTCGACTGCCAAAAAAACATTTATACCGACTTTTTAAATCAATAATATTTATTAGTCGACACCCCGCTTTTACAAATCCTACGGCAAAAATATTATATAATTATTTAGCTAAATATTTTACCGAAAGGATGATGGTTTTGAAAGCCTTTAAAGCAGCCGAAAATATTAAAGATAAGGCTTTAAAAAACGATACTACTGTTGGGGTGCTTTTGCACATAATTACCGGAATTTGCGGTTTTTTGTTTTCAAACGCCCCCATTTGCAATAATCTTCTCCCCTTCGGGGCTGCATTTGTGGGCGGCGTGAAACGAAAATATCTTGCTTTTGCTTCAGCCGGTTCTGCAATTGGTTATATACTTAGTATTAGTAACGGCGGATTTACATATGCAGCCTCGGTTTTTGCAATAACAACCATTAGAATAATTTTAAGCGGCGAAAAGCTCTCGCGTTCTCCCTTTTTTTTGGCTTGCCTTTCCTTTTTTGCGGCAGGAATTATTCGTCTTGCTGTTAGCGCTTCATACGGCGGTATCCTTGTAACCGCTCTTACCGAAGGGGCTTTAG
>JAZQWD010000069.1:0-5538 GCA_045632165.1 Acutalibacteraceae bacterium
TCTTCACCGTTAAGACGTGCTTTGCAAATTTCGATATACCAGTCGCAGAAAACGTCCCAAACAAAGTCGTAAAGCTTTTGAATAGCAAGACCAAGCTCGAACTTATCGAGGTTTTCGGTTACTTCGGATACAATAGTATTGTATTGCGATAAAATCCACTTATCTTCAAGTGCTAAAGCATTCAAATCAAGCGGCAACTCTTGGTCGTTTTCAAGATTCATTAAAATAAATCTTGCAGCGTTCCAAATCTTGTTAGCAAAGTTACGGCTTGCTTCAACACGTTCGGGAATATAACGCATATCGTTACCGGGGCTGTTACCGGTTGCAAGCGAGAAGCGAAGTGCGTCAGCGCCGTAGGTGTCGATAACCTCAAGCGGGTCAACACCGTTACCGAGAGATTTAGACATCTTTCTACCCTGCGAGTCACGAACAAGACCGTGGATAAGAACGGTATCAAAAGGTACTTTGCCTGTGTATTCGAGAGCAGAGAAAATCATACGGGATACCCAAAAACCGATAATATCATAACCGGTAACGAGTGTATTTGTGGGATAATAATGCTTAAGGTCAGCGGTTTCTTCGGGCCAACCCAAAGTAGAGAAAGGCCAAAGAGCTGATGAGAACCATGTATCAAGAGTATCTTCATCCTGAATAAGATGTGTGCTACCACACTTGGGGCAAACAGTCGCCTCAGTCTTAGAAACGATAGTTTCGCCGCAATCTTGACAGTACCAGGCAGGGATTCTGTGTCCCCACCAAAGCTGACGTGAAATACACCAGTCGCGGGTACCGTTCATCCAGTTAAGATAGTTCTTTGTAAATCTTTCAGGAACGAATTTAATTTCGCCATTTTCAACTGCTTCAATAGCGGGCTTTGCAAGGGGTACCATTCGAACGAACCACTGTTTCGAAACCATGGGCTCAATAGTGTTGTGGCAACGGTAACAAGTACCAACCTCGTGCTTGCGGGGTTCAACTTCCTTAAGATAGCCGCCTGCTTCAAGGTCAGCAAGAATAGCTTTTCTTGCTTCCATTGTTGTCATGCCTGCATACTTACCACAGTCAAGAACTTCAGGTTCATTTTCGGTTGCTCTGCCGCTTGCAATAAGCTCATCGGCAATTCTCTTATCCTCGGCGCCTGTAAGACGTCCGTCATAAGTAAAGGTACGTACTATGGGAAGATTATTTCTTTGACCTACTTCAAAGTCGTTAGGGTCGTGGGCGGGAGTAATTTTAACAACACCTGTACCCTTTGTCATATCAGCGTGTTCGTCGCAAACGATAGGAATTTCTTTATTAAGTAAAGGCAAAATCACATGACAGCCGTGAAGATGCTTGTATCTTTCATCAGCCGCATTGATAGCAACAGCAGTATCACCGAGCATTGTTTCGGGACGTGTTGTTGCAAGTTCAAGCTTTTCGCCTGTTTCCTTAACGGTATAAAGAAGGTGCCAGAAGTGACCGTCCTTCTCTTCATATTCAACCTCTGCATCAGAAATTGAGGTGTTGCAGTAGGGGCACCAGTTAACCATACGATTACCACGGTAGATTAAGCCCTTTTCGTAAAGGCGAACGAATACTTCGTTTACTGCTTTGTTACAACCCTCGTCGAGTGTGAAACGTTCACGGTCCCAGTCACAAGAAGAACCGAGCTTTTTAAGTTGTTCGATAATACGACCGCCGTATTGCTTTTTCCAATCCCAAGCGCGTTCTAAGAAGCCGTCACGACCGATGTCTTCTTTAGTAATACCTTCTTCGCGCATTTTTTCAACGATTTTTGCTTCGGTAGCGATAGACGCGTGGTCAGTACCGGGAAGCCATAAGGTATCAAAGCCTTGCATACGCTTAAAACGGATAAGAATATCCTGCAAAGTGTTGTCAAGCGCGTGACCCATGTGGAGCTGACCTGTAATGTTGGGTGGCGGAATTACGATAGTGTAAGTGTCCTTACCCTCTTCGCATTTTGCGTGGAAATACTTACCCCGAAGCCACTGAGCATAAACTCTGTCCTCAACGTCTTTAGGGTCGTATTGCTTGGCGAGTTCTTTAGCCATTTTTAACACATCCTAATTTGGAAAATAATTACTTAAATATTTTTTACAATTTTGCAAACTATATTATTGTCGGTAAAAAAGCGTTTGCAAAGTGATACTTTAACATACCGACACCGCCTGATGATTACATCGGGCGGTTTTATATTTTAGCATAAAAGTTTGGATTATGCAATATAAATATAATTTCTTATACTTTCTTCTATATGAGAAATGACACCAAACATAGTTTGGCAGATGAGGAGTTTGGAAAGCAAACTCCCATGTTCGTTTTCTTTATGCTTGTTTTTAGCAGTTATATCGGTGAGGTTGCATGTTATCTAACTATGCTTGAAACTTACTTCTTTTCAAAAAAGTGATCGTGCAACATAATACCATTTTCAACTAAATACGCAGTATGAAAGCTGTAATTTTCAACTTCCTCGGTTTTTTCTAAACTTCCATATTCGTTAACTGAAAGTTTATAATTTGGTAATTTTATCTCGATAATATCCTTTTCGATATTCCAAGTTCCTTCGCCGCCACCGGGATATTTACATATTCCGTCTTCGTTTAAAAACAACGTAGCTTCGTGGTTATTCCAATTATTCGTATGATATATTCCAACGGCATCTTTCTCATTCGCAGTAGAATTACCAATTATTTCATTCAAGCCAAACCCAACAACAAACGAAATGATCGAAAATATGCTTATCAAAATAATACCTATTCTTTTACTCAATCTTTTCACCCTCTGCCTCTTAAAAACTTCTCAGACAGTCGAGGTAGCGAAGCGTGCGACACGGTAGTGAATGACAGTCCAGTGGACTGCCAAAGCCGTGGAGGGACCGAACACCGCAGTGTGAGACCGCCTGTCCCTACGAGAACAACAATTTAATTGCTGTTACTACGTAGGGAACGGATTTATCCGTTCCGTTATGTAAATTACTATTTTGCGGTAGGCATAAATGCCTACCCTACAATATAAAATTTAATTTGTACATCGTAGGGGCGAACTGCGTTCGCCCGCTTTATCTTTGCTTTAATTTTACGGGCGAACACAGTTCGCCCCTACGGATATATGCGTTCTAAAATGATAATACTCACGGCAGGAGCAATGTCTCGGCTACCGCCTCGGTCGGTGCTTTTGCTTTGCAGAGGTGTCCACCGGACACCCGCACCCCTGCCCTACAAGTTATAAATTGACGCTTACAAATCCAGCATTGCCTGTTCTGCCGTGCCGGTCGGCTTTTTTTGTCCCGCGGCGGGTAAATTCTTGGTGCGGTAGCGGTGTTCACCGTCTAAGGTTCCCTTTTCATAAAGAATAACCTCACTAATGCGCTGACCCTTCTTTTGTGTCATAACCGCAACGCCGCCGTTATCCTTAGTGGTTTTTGCGGGGATAGACGCGGTATTAACGATTAACATACGACCGTTTGTAGATTTAAGCAAAATATCGCGGTCTTCCAAAACAAACAATATCGTATGAATAGGATATTTTTCGCTATACGCTTTTATAAGCTTTTTGCGGTTGGTTTTGGTAACGTAAGATTCAAGCGGAACACGTGAAATTTTACCGTTTTCAAACACAAAAATCATGTGTCCCTTATAATCGGCTGTTTCAACCATATAAATCGCATTTTCGCCCTCGTCAAATTCGAGCTTTGATGGGATATAATCACCCAAAATACTTGCCTTAGAATCGGCAAATTCGCTTGTTTTCGATTTATAAACCTGCGACTTGTTACTAAAGAACAACAATTCTGTCGCATTGGTCGATTCAATAGTCTGGGTAATTTCGTCGCCCTCTTTAAGCTTTTGCTCGCCGCTCATACGAAGGGACTGCGGTGTAATCTTCTTAAAGTAGCCGTCCTTAGTAAAGAACAATGTAACGGGCGAATTATCAACCTCAATTTCAACCTTATCAACCGCCTCGGTTTCAGCGCTGATAATTTGGGTCTTACGGTCACGACCGTATTTATCAATAACCGTTTCAAGTTCTTTAATGATAATGCGCTTAAGCTTAGTTTTTGAAGCCAAAATGCTTTCCATTTCTTCAATCTCTTTAATAAGATTTTCAATATCGGCAGTGCGCTTTAAAATATATTCACGGTTTAAATGGCGAAGCTTAATTTCAGCAACGTATTCGGCTTGAATTTCATCAATGCCAAAACCAATCATAAGGTTTGGTACAACCTCGGCTTCTTGCTCGGTTTCCCTAACAATCTTAATTGCCTTATCAATATCTAAAAGAATCTTTTCAAGACCCTTTAAAAGGTGCAAGCGGTCTTTTGCTTTTGAAAGTTTAAAGTAAACCCTACGGCGCACACATTCCTCACGGTAGGCAACCCATTCGCTTATAATTTCCTTAACACCCATAACACGGGGTGAGCCCGCGATAAGTATGTTAAAGTTACAAGCAAAGCTATCCTCAAACGGGGTCATCTTAATAATTTTTTTCATCAACTTATCGGGGTCGGTGCCACGTTTTAGGTCGATAGTAATTTTAAGACCTTCGAGGTCGGTTTCGTCGCGGATATCGTTAATTTCGGTAATCTTTTTCGCCTTTACAAGCTCGACTACCTTTTCAATAATCTGCTCACAGGTTGTAGTGGGCGGAATTTCGGTAATATCAATACAATTCGCCTTTTGGTCATAGGTGTAAACACCTCTTACCTTAAAGCTGCCGCGACCGGTTTCATAAATCTTTTCCATATCGCTTCGGCTGTAAAGAAGCTGACCGCCAATCGGAAAATCGGGGGCTAAAAGGGTATCGGCAACGTTGATATCCTCATCTTTGATATAAGCAATCGTGGTTTCGCAAACTTCTTTTAAATTAAAAGGACAAATTGAGCTTGCCATACCTGCCGCAATACCCATATTAGCGTTAACAAGTATTGTCGGGAAGTTTACGGGAAACAAAACGGGTTCTTTCATTGTGGCATCATAGTTATCCACAAAATCAACCGTATCCTTATCAATATCGGCAAAAAGTTCAGCCGAAATTGGTGCTAACTTTGCCTCGGTATAACGTGAAGCCGCATAAGCCATATCACGTGAATATGCCTTACCGAACGAGCCCTTTGAAGCAACAAAGGGGTGCAAAAGTGCCTCGTGACCTTCGGACAAACGCACCATTGTTTCATAAATAGCGGCGTCGCCGTGAGGGTTAAGCTGCATTGTACGACCAACGATATTAGCCGATTTAATTGTTTTACCGTTTAAAAGCCCCATTAAATACATTGTGTAGAGCAACTTGCGGTGCGACGGTTTAAAACCGTCGATCTCGGGAATTGCACGGGACACAATAACGCTCATTGCATAGGGCATAAAGTTAGAGGTAATAGTTTCAGTAACGGGACTTTCAACTATTGTACCTGCGCCCGCAATATAAGCGCTTGCGCTATTTTTCTTTTTGGGAGCATCCTGCTCTTTCTTTTTTCTCGGTGCCATATAAAAATTCTCCAAATTTTTAAAGTAATAGGTAAGAAGTAAGAGTGAAGAAGTA
>JAZQWD010000070.1:0-2580 GCA_045632165.1 Acutalibacteraceae bacterium
TCAAGATTAGATTTCCCATAGCATAAGCTAGTAAGGTCCCCGGAAGACTACCGGGTTGATAGGCTGCAAGTGTAAGCGTAGCGATACGTGTGCTAGGCAGTACTAATAGACCGAGGGCTGGACCTATTTTTTCGATCCTAACTTTCATTACTTGTTCAGTTTTCAAGGTGTGAGCACCCAACATGCACCATTAGCTCAGTTGGTAGAGCACCTGACTCTTAATCAGGGTGTCCCGGGTTCGAGTCCCTGATGGTGCACCACTTGTTTTTGAGTTTTCCTTTTCTTAAAGGAAAGTTTATATAGTGCGCCACATATAATGTGGTATGCACAATTTGGTTTACCACACCTAACGGTGTTACACATGGCCCGTTGGTCAAGTGGCCTAAGACTCCGGCCTCTCACGCCGGCAACACGAGTTCGAATCTCGTACGGGTCACCATTAAAAAGCGTTAAACAGCTTTGCTGTTTAATATATATCGTGCCGAATAGGTACACATCAGTTGGTGTTGATTGCGGCGAGGGTCCACCCGTTCCCATACCGAACACGGAAGTTAAGCTCGCTTGCGCCGAAGATACTTGGCGGGAAGCTGCCCGGGAAAATAGGTAGATGCCAACATTTTTTGCCCTAATAGCTCAGTCGGTAGAGCACGCGGCTGTTAACCGCGGTGTCACAGGTTCAAGTCCTGTTTGGGGCGCCAGAAAAAGAAAGACAAGTCGGAAGACTTGTCTTTTCTTTTTCAACTAAGTGTGCCTTACGGCACGTGAAGCACACCTTCGGTGTGTGAAGTTTGCTTCGCAAGTGAAGTGCCTGCGGGCGTTAGTGGCACACTTAACTTCACTTTGTGCGAAAGCACAAAACTTCACTATGCCAACGGCATAACTTCATATCGGCTTTGCCGATGCTTCGCTCAAACCCTTGTCCCTCCACCACTTTTATGCTATAATACACTTAGGGCGGTGATTTTATGAAAAAGTTATCAATTGTTTTTATGTGTTTGGCGATTATCTTTTCTTTAGTTGCTTGCTCAAATAATGTTGAGTTTACGGAAATCGAAAATAAAACTATTGTAGCAACCGACGGCACGGAATATACTTTTGTCGGTAACGAGGGTAGAGTTTGGTGCTTTGGAGAATGGGAGTTCATCGGTCACGTAAAGGGAGAGAAAAAGAACTTTGTTCATCTTACCAATAAGATAAAAACAGGTATGTATTCTGTTAATGATAGTCAAGATGTGTTAGTAAGATATTTTCCCGACAATGAGTTTTCCGCTGTGTATGTAAAGTCCGAATTGCTGCAAACGGAAGTCTCCCTTGATAATTGTATTAGATTTGAGTTTGTAAAAGGTTCACTTTTTAATGATAAGATAACAACAATCTCAAACAAAGGAATTACTGAATGCGAACAGTTTCTTAACGAAATTAAAAGTGGACAAAAGGCTAAAGATGCTGGACTGTTTGATTTAGTAAAGCAATCTGACGGTACGTTGAAGAATTGTTATGTTTACGGGTATGTTTGTGGAGTTATACAGGACGATATCAATATAGTTATTCCTTTGGAAGTAATGTCATTTGACGATAAGGCATTTTCAATTAAAATCAATGATATAGAATATGTTTTAGCTCAAGAATGGATTGATAAATTGATGAGCAAGTAATTCTATGAAATCAGAATGAAAAACCGTTTAATTAAGAGAAAATCCTCGGTTTTCACCCAGTTCTTTTTCGGACACGAATGCCAAAAATCCCGTTCACGTAAGCGGGCGGGATTTTTACTTTTTACTTCTTACCTCTTCACTCTTACCTCAACCAAAATTCCTTACGGGATTTTTGGGAAGTAATAAGTAAGAAGTAATAGTGAAGAGGTTCTTTCTAATTGTTGTAATAAATGCAATCACAAAGATTGACAATACTTTTTCAATGAAATATGCTTTACATATAAATAAAACAACCTTTTTAACACTAAAACAAAAAGTCTGCAGTAAAATCTGCAGACTTATTTTTTTAAATATTATTGAAAATTTTGTCGAATTATGGTATTATTTGTCGGTAAAAAGCTCGAAAGTAATTGAGCGAAAAGCAAATATTATAAGTGCCAAAAACAAAAAGGTTGCCGCAACGATATAAAACGGCAAATAATAACGCCCTGCAATTAAGGTGATGGCTGAAATTATAACACAGCTTATTGCCATATACTTTAAAAGCTTTAAGTTTTGGTCTTTATTAAGTATTTTTTGGTCAATATTTTTAAGTAATTTTCTAAGGGCAAGCAAAACAATTGCAGTAAAGGGCGCACAGGGATAGCAGGTAACAAGCATAGTGGTTGCAAGACTTTCGTGTCTGCCTGCAATTTGCACGTACCAGGTAACAAGCCACGGAAGCATTACCGCAAAGGCGATAAGTACCGCTAAAAATATTGTGGTAAGTATAATTGAAAGCTTAATTAGGTTAATTTTTTTCATAGCCAGACCTCCTGACTATGACATTATACTATATTTTTTGAAATTTGTAAATGGTAAATGAGGTGATTAAGGTTTTAAACTTTTTAAAGCAAAGGCCAATGCTGTTTTTATCTATAGCATC
>JAZQWD010000071.1:0-1558 GCA_045632165.1 Acutalibacteraceae bacterium
TCTCCCCTTCCGACTTTTGTGCGACAAGCCGCACAAAACCCACCTTCCCCGTCCGGGGACGGCCAAATTAAGCCCATAATTTTATCTTCAAACTACAATCTATCTATATATTCACAAAAAAATATGCAGGTTTTTGGTATATACCTAACCTGCATATTTTTTATATTTTGTTCAAATAAAATATATGGTTAATTTAATATCAATTGTTGATTTTGACACAATTCGGTGTTATAATATTTAAGAATATTATAAATTTTTATAAAAGGAGAAAAGCCTTATGGAAATACATTTAAACGAGCTTATTGATAAAATTAAAAAGGATGGCGTTGAGGTAGCTGAAAGCGAAGCAAAAGCTATTGTAGAAAAGGCAAAAGCCGAAGCCGAAAAAATCGTTGCCGAAGCCGAAAAAAAGGCTACAGAAATTATGGAGCAGGCTAAGGCCGAAAACGCTAAAAATCAGCGTTCAAGCGAAGAGGCAATTACCCAAGCAGGCAGAAATTTACTTATTTCTTTCAGGCAGAGTGTTACCCGTGAACTTGGCGCAATTTTAAGCGAAGAGGTAAGCGCTGTTTATTCTTCTGATGCGTTTGTCGAAATCATTGCAAACGTTACCGAAGCTATGGCTAAAAATCTTGATACCGAAAGGCTGGAGGTTGCTTTAAACAGTACCGTTTTAGAAAAGTTAGAGCAAAACCTTCTTTCTGCTTTAAAGGCAAAAATGCTAAAGGGTGTTACCCTTAAAGCTAACGATAATTTTGACGGCGGCTTCCGCATTGCAGTAAACGAAGGCACCGCTTATTACGATTATTCGGCAGAGTCGGTTGTTAAGATGCTTAGTGGTTATTTAAGCCCCAAGGTTGCAGACCTTCTTAAAAAGGCGGAATAATTATGGCTGAATATTATTTAATTGCTCAGCTACCGTCGCTCGATGCTGTAAGCGATACCATGCCGCTGCCCATAAGCGAAGAAGGCTTTTTAGAGCTTTGCAGTCGTTCGCTTAACAAAAAACTTTGGGTAGAGCTAAAGGCTTTAAGCCTTACACCATCGCTTGAAGCAAAAAAATCTAGCGTAGATTTGGTGGAAAGCTGGAACAGTGCCGAGCGAAGCCTTAGACTTGCTTTGGCTATGTTAAGAGCAGAAAAACTAGGTAAAAGGTTTGATGTGGGGGGCGAAACCTTTTCCGATAACATTTTAAGCGTTGCAAATTTTGCTTTAGAAAGCGAAAATCCCCTGGAAGCAGAAAATTATCTTAACAGTTACCGTTTGGGATTTTTAGAATCGCTCAGACCAATGGATACCTTTAAAGATGACTTTTTATTCTACTACTGTTTAAGATTAAAACTACTTTCTCGTATGCGCCGTTTTAATAAAGAACTTGGCAAAACCGCGTACAAAAATATTTATAATTCCATTTTAGGTGGAGATAGGGTGGAGGCTAAATAATGACCGAAAATAAAGGTAAGGTTATAAGTATAAACGGAAACCTTGTATCAGTTGAATTTGATGGTAACGTTTCTATGAACGAAATTTGTTTCGTTTTGGTAGATGGCGTAGCCCT
>JAZQWD010000072.1:0-4251 GCA_045632165.1 Acutalibacteraceae bacterium
TATTGGGAAGAATTTATAACCTAAACCTTCAAAATAATTCTTAAGACGTTCGATTTCATCTTCTTCAATAAGGTCGCACTTATTACCAACAATAATTTGGGGAGCCAAGGTTAATTCATCACTAAAAACCGCAAGCTCGTGATTAATCTTTTCAAAATCATCAATCGGGTCGCGACCTTCGCTGCCTGAAACGTCAATAACGTGCAAAAGCAAACGGCAACGCTCAACGTGGCGCAAGAACTCGTGACCGAGACCGATACCCTCACCCGCGCCTTCAATAAGACCGGGAATATCAGCCATTACAAAGCTTGAGCCCTCGTCCATTCTTACCACACCCAAAACAGGAGTAAGGGTTGTAAAATGGTAGTTTGCAATTTTGGGCTTTGCTTCGCTTACAACCGAAACAAGGGTAGATTTACCCACGTTTGGGAAACCGATAAGACCAACGTCATCAAGTAATTTAAGTTCGAGCGTTACGTCTAATTCCTCACCGGGGTTACCGCTTTTAGCAAAACGGGGAATCTGACGGGTGGCGTTACCAAAATGCTGGTTACCCCAACCACCGTTACCGCCTTTTGCGATAACTACGGGCTCGTCACTTGAAATATCGGCAATAATTCTGCCCGTTTCTGCATCCTTAACAAGGGTGCCAACCGGAACCGAAATAACCAAATTTGGCGCACTTTTACCCGTACAACGAGAAGTACCACCATTTTCACCGGGAAGGGCTGTATATTTTCTTTTATAGCGGAAATCGGCCAAGGTGGATAAATTACTGTCGGCTTTAAAGACAATATCGCCGCCTTTACCGCCGTCACCACCGTCGGGACCGCCCGCAGCAACGAATTTTTCGCGGTGGAAAGACACCGCACCGTTACCGCCGTTACCCGCTTTTAAGTGTATTTTTGCTATATCAACAAACATTTAGTTTTCCTCTGCTTCAGTTTCAATAAAAGTGTTATAAATTTCTAACGCTTTGTCATAATCTTCGGGCTTTACATAAAAGCTTTCAGGCACTAAAAGGCCACCTGTTACAACTTTTAAATAGCCGCCAACACCCTCTTGTCTTGTAATAAAGGGTATATCACTGCCCTTTAAAAGTTCGGCATACATACCCGAATAAGCGGGCAATACCTCTTTTACAAGCCGAAGACCATCGTATTCATTTTTATTTTTTCTCTTAAAGAACACTTTTTATTCCTCTTCAATAAAGAAATCCTCATCCGAAAATTCGGGTGGGTTTTCCATAAATTCATTATAAAGCGCTTCCGCCTTTTCAAAATCGCGCTTTTCTACGTAAATTTCATCCGACGAAAAGCCACCGCCGAACATTACGTGAACGGCACCTTCATCGCTACCCATTGAGTAGGGTATGCCGTTATCGGTTAAAATATCTCTAAATATTTCTGAAAAAACAACGTCTTCAAAAGTGGCAACAAGTACAGGTTCGGAAATAGGTCTTTCTGCACTTTCTTCCGATACTGATTCAATTTCGGTTAAATCTGCGCCACAAACCAAACAAACCTCTTGACTGTCATCACATTCGATACCGCAAACATGACAAATTTTCATATTAATCAGTCCTTTCAGGGTTTTAATAAAAAATAAATCCGGACGCTGAAAGCACCCGGACTTTAAAGTTAATTATTGCTCAACAGCGTAAATGCTAACTTGTTTACGGTCTCTGCCTACTCTTTCAAACTTAACCTTACCGTCGATAAGGGCAAATAAAGTATCGTCAGAACCGCGGCCTACGTTGTTGCCGGGATGAATGTGAGTACCTCTTTGGCGAACAAGAATGTTACCAGCGAGAACAAACTGACCATCAGCACGCTTAACGCCAAGACGTTTAGATTCACTGTCACGGCCGTTCTTGGTAGAACCCACACCCTTTTTATGAGCGAATAACTGGATGTTAATCTTTAACATTTTTTTGCACCTCCAAAATTTTGATGTTATTGCTATATTGCATCGATAATTCAGTTAAATGAAGCTTTAAACCTTCCAAAACTATTACTGCGGCATCGCTCGGTTTTTTAACCGTAAAACGCATCTTGCCGTCAGAAACATTGGCATCAGCTTTATCGCCAATAATTTCGGTTATAGTGTTTGCCGTCATATATGCAGCGCTTGATACCGCCGCACAAACCGTTTTACCGACCTCGTCGTCACAGTTAACTGTACTGTGACCGCTGATTTCAAAACCGCAAAGCTTTTCACCAGCCAAAAATTTTACACTAGTCATACTAATTAACCGATTTCAGTAATTTGTACTTTAGTGTAGGGTTGTCTGTGACCCATTTTACGAGCGCAGCCCTTCTTGGGTTTGTAAGTGAAGACAGTAATCTTCTTGCCCTTGCCGTTCTTTAAAACGGTACCCTTAACGATAGCGTCCTTAACATAGGGCTTACCAACCTTTAAAGTTCTGTTGCTAACAGCAACAACCTTGTCGAAGGTAATTTCTTCGTCAACCTGAGCGTCGAGCTTTTCAACGTAAATAACGTCGCCGTTTTCAACACGGTATTGCTTTCCGCCTGTTTCGATAACTGCGTACATCTTTTTCACCTGCTTATTTTTCAGTCTCGCTACGGGAGGCGTGCACCAAAAAAGGCGCAACTTAAAAAAGCCCACAATATGCGGCTTATACAGTTTATCACAAACTATGTGTTTTGTCAAGCAAAAAATAATCCTATATCTTGCTTTTTAATATAAAGCGGTCGGTTTTTTACACCGACCGCCCAAACCTTAAATTTTTTCTTTAATTATACGTTGTTTATAATAGTCTCGGCATCTAAAATATAGTTATCAATACGGTTAGCTAACCGTTTTGCAACCCTTTCAGGAACGCGGCCGCTATGCCACGCAACCGTAACGTTTGTATGTTCATTATACTCAAGTGCTATAACGGTAAATGCAGTAAACGGAAAAGAAATTAAAGTAACGTTAATATCGTCAACCTTAAAGTTTTTACCCTGCAAACGATCGCTTTCAATTTTGCCCAAGGGTGATATCAAAGCACAGTAAATAAAACGCCTGCTAGCCATAACGATTGGCAAAAAGAATTTTATTACAGATTGGCGAATCACAGGAGAAATTCTACTGTAAACGAACAGTCTTTTAGCAATTTTCATAAGCACTGAACGCTGTTTAACATAGTCTATTATTTCAGTGCGAAGCTCGTCCACCTTGCGAACTCTTTTTGCATCAACAAAAATCGGTACAAACAAATTGCCAAACAAGGATTTTTTATTATCAGAATATCTTCTAACGTCAACAGGAATAATAACCTTTGCGCTTTTTTGGCTAAAACATCTGCCAACTGCTGCAGATAATTTCGCCGCTGCACATTTAATACGGGTTTTTCTCTTAAGAACAATAGTTTTATCCTCGCCGTATTTTTTTGGCCTCCAACTTCGAGGTTTGCAGTTTGCAAGCACTGTAAAGGGAATTTTATTTGCAAGTTCACCTTTTTCTTCGGTATGTACTATTTCGCAATCACTAAGCGAAAAATCGTTTTCCTGCGGATTCAAACCATTAAGCACGTCGAAATAATCATAAACGAATTGTATACCGCTTCTGCCGTCAACTACACCATGAAAAAAGTCGAAGCACAAATACCATGCATTTATGGGTTTAAGATGTATAACGTTTAACGATATAGTATTTCTTTTGAATTCTAAACGTGCCGGCTTATAATCGCAAATATCGTTACATTCAACCTCTTTTAAGGTACATTCGGGCAAATAATCCGACGTATACCAAGCATTTTTCTTGTATTTGAGATTTATACCACCGTGGGTTTTAAGAATACTGCGCAAAGCAAAATTAAGTTCTTTAAGCGAGGGTCTTTGATTAAGCTTTAAATAAAAATGAAAGGTCATATTACATCCACATTCATCTAAATCAATAAAAAACGATTCCATACCCGATGGTCTGCGAACAAAAATATCGGTCATTTTTACTCCCCTCCTTTTAATTCGATGCAAGCACACAACATTTTAATTATAGTTTAAAATCTATTTCGTGTCAATATGACATAATTGCCGTATTTTTAGTTATATTTTTCTATTTATCCATTCAAATTATAGTTTGTCGCTATGCTTTAGCACAATTTTTATTATAAATACGTAGGGACAAGCCACCCGGACTGTCCGCAAACATAGTAGAATTCCAACGGGCAGTCGAGGACGCCTGCCCCTACAAATATACAATGAAATTGTTATATAATTCCGAATTCCGCATTACGAATTC
>JAZQWD010000073.1:0-9859 GCA_045632165.1 Acutalibacteraceae bacterium
TCCCCGAAAGCCGTTTTGAGCTTAGGATATCTATGAAATTTGACTGTGAAAATTTGTATAGAAAAAGTCCGAAACCGTTGTGGTTTCGGACTTTTCTGCGCCTAATCTCAAATCGGTTCGCATTGTTGGTTTCGGAGGAAGGGTGCGGGTGTCCTGTGGACACCTCTGTGCGCAGCGCAGAAGCACCGACCGAGGCGGCGGCCGAGACCTTAAACCAACTATAGTAATTTCTTAAATACATTTGTTAATATAATCTTTAATTTCGCCAAGTTCCATCCTCTTGCGGTACCCGACATTGCGCTCACTTGGAGCGTGGCGCACTTGTCGACCGCGGCGCTTCCTTACGCTCCCTTTATCCGCCACTGGCGGCGGTCGCGACGTCACCCTTCGAGTTATTCGCCCGGTCGGGCTCATAACCCTTGGTAGCATCTAATTTAAGCTTTTCTCTTTTAGTTTTCAAAAAAACGTTCCTCAACCGCAGCGCATAAATAGTGATACACAGGCAAATGCAATTCCTGAATTTTAAAGGTTTCATTTTCGGGAACACAAATTGCAATATCAGAATATTCTTTAAGCTTACCACCTGCGTTACCCGTAAGGCCAATAACCTTTACACCAAGTGCTTTAGCAACCTTTACAGCCGCAAACACATTTTTAGAATTGCCTGATGTACTTATGCCTATAAGTATGTCGTTCTTATTCGCTAAAGCAATTAACGGTTGGGCGTATATAAGTTCGGGGTCAACATCGTTACAAAATGCAGAATTAAGTGCAGCAATTGACGGAAGCGAAATTGCAGGTAAACCACCCTGTAATTTTGAAAGCAATTCTTCATCTACTAAATCGCTATTTTTCTTCATTTCGGTTTTTTTCTCATCACAAAGTGGGCGTTTCTTCAAAAATCCCTTCATAAGCTCACCCACAATATGGTCACTATCTGCACAACTGCCACCGTTACCGCAAATAAGAACTTTGCCACCGTTTTCATAACATTCTATAAGTGCCTTTTCGGCTTTTATAATATCGACCTTACACACTTCAAGTTGCGGATATCTTTGCATTAATTCATTTAACATCTGTATCACCTCATAATAATGCTGTTGCAATTGCCGCATAATCCCCTATTTGCTCACCAAGCTCAGCCGGAACAACCTCACAACAATTTGCAGACAAATATAACGCTTCGTTATCGATAACCTTTTTAGCATGTTCCCAAAGTAAATTTTGGCTTCTTGCAAAAATGCTGCCAATCACAATAACTTCGGGATTAAGCAAATCTATTATAATTGAAAGTCCTTTACCTAAATATTCTCCGCAAATTTTATATACTTCAATTGCAGTCTCGTCTCCCATATTAGCGGCATCTGCGATAGTTTTAGCGGTAACATCTGCCTGAGTATAGCCTTTTTTAAAATACATAGGATATTCACCCATTTGCGCTTTTTCCACAGCTTTCATATATCCGAGCTGTGCTATACCACCGCCACTGCAAAATCCTTCAAATGAGCCCGCTTTACCGTACCCCACTGGGCCTAATTTATCTAATCTTATATGGCCAACTTCACCTGCATTATCGTTTGTGCCGTTATAAAGCTTTCCATCAAGAATAAGACCCGCACCAAGACCTGTGCCAAAGGTCATAAAAACAACGTTATTACAACCCCTGCCTGCGCCAAATTTCCATTCAGCAACTGCACAGGCATTTGCATCGTTTTGCAGTTTAGTAGGCACACCGTAATGTTCTTCTATTTGTTTTACAATCTGAACATTATCCCAACCGGGCAAATTAGGCGGTGACATTATAATACCATTTTTAGAATCAAGCGGTCCACCGCAAGAAATGCCTATTGCATCGGGTTTGCCGTCAAGAATACTGTCTGCCAAACCGATTAATTTTCCAATCATTTGAGTAGGTGTTAGGCTGCGGTCAGTATCGCATTTTTCTTTTTTAAGCAATTTAATGTTATTGCCATCCCACTCAGCTGTAACAACAGCACATTTGGTTCCACCAATGTCAAAACCTAATATTTTCAACTTTTCCAGCTCCAATATTTTAAAGTACACTAATGTTAATAAATTTCTATTTCATTAATAGCCCCATAAACAATCCACCAATAAGCAACAACAATATATTCGGGTATAAAATTACCTTTACATTCTACAAGTTTAGGAAAAAATAAATCCTCACCCATTGCTTTGTTAAATTCTTCGGCATTGAGATAATTCGCAAGTAAAGAAGTGTATTTATTTGAAGGAAACAATGCACGATAACCATGTGTGATAGAGTCGCCAAAAAACAAAATTTTTTTCGGTTTTATGGGTTTAATAAAAGAGATATCTTCTAAAATCAATTTCCTCAATACACAACAAATAGACTAAGGGAAATAAATAGAAATTTCATTTTCACCTTCTGGCAAAATTACTTCTTTTTCAAACTCACCCGAAATTTCAGTTACAATCGGCCACTGGGGTGTATTGACTGAATTAAAATTATCAATAGAAGAATAATGGTTGCCATTTACATAAATCTCCTTAATTTTGTATTCTATCACAAGCGTTTCAAAAGGTAAAGTAAAATTATTTAAAAATTTCCCAATTGTTATTCTGTTAACTCGCCCAATATCTCATTTTGTCGCATATCAAACACGTAAACAATCGCCATATCATAATATACAATTATAATTCAATTAAAAATTCAATTCACATCTATTTGTGTTAGAAAAATGTTAGAAAACGATATTTTAAAAGATTTATAAAAAAGAAGAAACCGCTTTAAATAGCGGTTTCTTTGGTTGCGGAGGAATGGTGCGGGTGTCCTGTGGACACCTCTGTGCGCAGCACAGAAGCACCGACCGAGGCGGCAGCCGAGACCTTGAACCAACGGTCTTGTATTTTCTCTGCGGAGAAAATACTGCGGTCGGCTCGGTGGCTCTGACAGTCCACCGGACTGTCATTCACTACCACCTCACCCTTCGAGTTATTCGCCCGATCGGGCTCATAACCCTTGGCACCGCTTAATTTAAGTTTTTCACCATAACAAGAAAAAACCTCTATCACCTAAAGGTGAAGAGGTTTTTTTGGTTGCGGAGGAAGGACTTGAACCAACGACCTTCGGGTTATGAGCCCGACGAGCTACCAACTGCTCCACTCCGCGATATTTAAGTTTTTTCACTAATATTATTATACACAAAAAAGCGCAATAATGCAACCCTTTTTTAATATTTTTTTAAAAAATTTTAAAATTCAGACCTTCGGGGAGCTGCCCCGAAGGTCCTTAACATTTTTTCGTGTTTTAGTGCACACATTATCGGCGCCTATGCAACAGCGGTTGCCGTTACAAATGACAATGTGAGTACTAAACTTCAGAGAAAATTAGATTAACTCGATAATTGCCATCTCAGCAGCGTCACCACGACGGGGACCTGTTTTGATGATTCTGCAATAACCACCGTTTACGTCTGCATACTTGGGAGCGATTTCGTCGAATAACTTTTTAACTACTTCGTCCTTAGTAATGAAGGCAAGTGCCTGACGTCTATTGTGAAGGTTATTTTCTTTAGCGAGTGTAATATACTTCTCTGTCATAGAACGAACTTCCTTAGCACGAGTAACGGTAGTTTCGATGCGACCGTTTTCGAGCAAGAAGGTTACCATTGCGCGAAGCATAGCAGTTCTATGATCACTGGTTCTTCCGAGTTTACGGGTACCTGGCATATCTATTCACTCCTTAGATATATTATTCGTCGTCCTTCTTGAGAGAGTAACCGAAAGAATCAAGCTTAGCGATAACTTCTTCAAGTGATTTACGACCTAAGTTTCTTACCTTCATCATGTCTTCTTCAGACTTATTGATAAGGTCTTCAACAGTATTAATACCTGCACGCTTTAAGCAGTTGAAGCTGCGTACAGACAAATCCAATTCGTCGATTGTTAAATCGAGAACCTTTGCTTTATCATCGTTGTTCTTTTCAGCCATAATGCTGCCTGCTTCGCTTACACCCTCAGTAAGGTCAAGGAAGATTTCAAGATGTTCAATAAGAACTTTAGCAGACATTGAAACGGCTTCGTTAGCTCTGATAGAACCGTCGGTCCAAACTTCAAGAGTTAACTTGCCCTTATCGGTAACGTTACCAACGCGGGTGTTATCAACAGAGAAGTTTGCCTTTAAAACGGGTGTATAAATAGAGTCAACGGGAATATAACCAACAATGGTTTGTGCGGGTTTGTTTTGATCAGCCGGAACGTAACCGCGGCCCTTGTCGATAGTAAGCTCCATATTAAGCTTAGCACCTTCATCAAGGGTAGCAATGTAAAGTTCGGGATTCAAAATTTCAACCTCAGAATCGGCCTTAATAGAATCAGCAGTTACAACGCAGGGGCCTTCTGCTTCGATGTAAACTTTCTTTACGTCGTCGCTATGAAGCTTTGCGATAATGCTTTTTACGTTAAGAATAATTTCTGTAACGTCTTCTTTAACGCCGGGGATGGTAGAAAATTCATGAACAACACCGTCAATTTTAATGCCGGTTACTGCAGCACCGGGTAAAATTGAAAGAAGAACTCTTCTCATACTGTTACCGAGTGTTGTAGCATAACCGCGTTCAAGCGGTTCCATTACGAACTTGCCGTATTTGCCGTCGGCAGTAAGTTCAACGGTATCAATTCTGGGCTTTTCAATCTCTATCATTTAAAAGCTCCGTTTCTCCGTACTGTAAATTTTAAGCACAATACCACGCTGTACGGTGACGCGATATTTTAAATTGAAAACTATTATCTTGAATAGAATTCTACGATGAGTTGTTCTTCAACAGGAGCATCAATCTGATCTCTGTTAGGAAGACTGATGATCTTAGCGCTTAAATCGTCACGGTTAACGTCGATCCATGTAGGAACGGGTCTTGCGCTATTTGCTTCAACAACTGCCTTGATTTTATCTAAGCCGCGGCTCTTTTCACAAATTGTGATAACGTCGCCTGCTTTAACCAAGTAAGAAGCAATGTCAACGCGATGACCGTTTACTTCAAAGTGGCCATGACCAACAAGCTGTCTAGCTTCTGCACGAGAAGAAGCAAAGCCAACTCTGTAAACAATATTGTCAAGGCGGCTTTCAAGAAGTTTCAAAAGGTTGTCACCGGTAATGCCTTGCTTTCTTTCAGCAATTTCAAAATAATGACGGAATTGACCTTCCTGAACACCGTAGAAACGTCTTGCAGTTTGTTTTGCACGAAGCTGCAAACCGTATTCAGATGACTTCTTTCTACCTTGTCCGTGTTGGCCGGGAGCATAAGCTCTTACACCTACGGAACACTTATCAGAATAGCAGCGTTCGCCCTTTAAGAACAATTTCTTGCCTTCGCGGCGGCAAAGTCTGCAAACTGCACCGGTATATCTTGCCATCTTTTACACCTCCATAATTATTATGCAAATTTAATTGCACAGCATTTTTTTAAATTGATTATACGCGTCTTCTCTTGGGAGGACGGCAACCATTGTGCGGAATCGGAGTAACGTCTTTAATCATACTTACTTCGAGACCTGCTGTCTGCAATGCGCGGATAGCAGCTTCACGGCCAGCACCGGGGCCTTTAACATATACTTCAACGGTCTTTAAGCCGTGTTCCATAGCTGCCTTAGCAGCAGTTTCAGCAGCAGATTGAGCTGCGAAAGGAGTAGACTTTCTTGAACCGCGGAAACCTAATTCACCGGCAGAAGCCCATGAAAGAGCGTTACCCTGTGTATCGGTGATGGTTACGATAGTATTGTTGAAGGTAGACTGGATATGAGCAGCACCGCGTTCGATATTTTTCTTTTCGCGGCGACGGCGAGTAGCAGTCGCTTTTTTAGCAGTAGCCATATTATCTTCCTCCTACTTATTTCTTCTTGTTAGCGATGGTCTTCTTAGGACCCTTACGTGTACGTGCGTTTGTCTTAGAACGTTGACCTCTTACAGGTAAGTTCTTGCGATGACGCAAACCACGATAGCTACCAATTTCGATAAGTCTCTTGATATCGAAAGCGATGGTACGACGACGGTCACCTTCTACCTGAAGGTTACGGTCGATGTATTCACGAAGCTTTGAGATATCGTCTTCAGTTAAGTCCTTAACTCTGATGTCGGGATCAATACCGGTATCAGCAAGGATTTTTTTCGATGTAGTTAAACCAATGCCGAAAATATAAGTGAGACCGATTTCTACACGTTTATTATTCGGAAGGTCAACACCAGCAATACGTGCCATTTATCAAAGCACCTCCATTTAATCTCTCACGCAAAATTAACCCTGACGCTGTTTATGCTTGGGGTTTTCGCAAATTACCATAATCTTGCCTTTGCGCTTAATAATTTTGCATTTTTCGCAAATCTTTTTAACAGAAGGTCTGACTTTCATTTGGATTATACCTCCTTAAATTACTTGGAACGCCAAGTTATGCGTCCTTTGGACAGGTCATAGGGGGACATTTCAACTGTTACCTTATCACCGGGAAGAATTCGAATGAAGTTCATACGAAGTTTTCCTGAAATGTGGGCAAGAATTTGATGTCCGCCTTGGATTTCTACTTTAAACATTGCATTAGGCATTGCTTCAACAACGGTGCCTTCAAGCTCAATCATGTCTTCTTTAGACATTACGGTTCCTCCTTAAATTTCACAGTATCTTTATATACCGCGATTGCCTTTTTTAATGATTTGTTTGTTTTAAATTGGTCGGGGTTGAAAGAATCGGCAGTTAGTGAAATGTGCTTTATGTTTTTTCTTTTCGGGGACTGTAGCTTGCGCTCTTTCCCGTCAGCAACCCAAACATAATTTTCATCGCAGTTTATAACTACCAAATATTTGCCCTTGTCACGACCTGCATTTGAAAATACGATTTTTCCTACCATAAGTTCCTCAAATTACTGTCATAATTTTGGGGCCGTCAGGTGTGATTACTACCGTATGCTCAAAGTGAGCCGATAAAGAACCATCCTTTGTCAAAACCGTCCAACCGTCCGGTAAGACCTTTACATCAAAACCGCCGGCATTAACCATTGGTTCGATTGCCAAAGTCATTCCGGGCAAAAGGCGGATTCCCCTTCCGGCTGTGCCGAAATTCGGGACTTCCGGAGCTTCATGCAGCTGTGTGCCTATTCCGTGACCGACGTACTGTCTAACCACTGAAAAGCCCGCTGCCTCAACAGTCCTCTGCACTGCGCTACTGATATCACCGATTCTGCTGCCCGCAGTAGCCGCCTTAATGCCTTCATATAAAGCATCTTTGGTGGTCTGCATCAGCCGCTTTGCTTCGTCGGATACATCTCCGCAAGCAAAAGTGGCAGCATTATCACCGTGGTATCCGTTAAACATTGCGCCAAGGTCAACGCTTACAATATCGCCGGCCTTGAGCACTCGCTTTGCAGACGGAATGCCGTGAATAACCTCGTTGTTTATAGATATACAAGCGGTGGCGGGGTAACCATGATAATTTTTAAAATTAGGTACGCCGCCCTGACTTCGAATGTATTTTTCCGCTAAAGCATCTAGCTCAGCAGTTGTTACACCCGGCTCTACCGCATTGCCTACTGTTTGTAATGCTCCTGCCGATATCCTGCAGGCCTCTTTCATGATGCCGAGTTCTCGACTTGTTTTGAGCACTACCATAATTAATTCTCCAACGCTGCAAGCACAAGACGGGTTGTATCTTTAACTTCGTCTTGACCTTCAACAATTACAAGCTTATCGCATGCCTTGTAATAATCCTTAAGCGGTTCAGTCTGTTCGTGATAAACGTTAAGTCTATTAAGAACAGTTTCAGGTTCGTCATCCTTACGGATTACGAGCTTACCGTCACAGAAGTTACAAGCGCCTTCAACTGCGGGCTTCTTGTATTCGGTATGATAACTTGCACCGCACTTTTCACAAACGCGACGACCTGACATACGCTTAACGATTTCTTCATCAGCAACTTCAATAGAAAGTGCCTTGTCGATACCGAAGCCAAGCTCGTCAAGTGCCTTTGCTTGGGGAATTGTGCGGGGGAAACCGTCGAGAATGTAGCCGTTTTGGCAGTCATCCTCGGCAAGGCGTTCCTTAATGATGCCGATTACAACATCATCAGGAACAAGGTTTCCTGCATCGATGAATGATTTAGCTTTAAGTCCCATCTCGGTACCGTTTTTAAGCGCAGCACGAATAATGTTGCCGGTCGAGATAGTGGGAATGTTGTACTTTTCGGAAATTACTTCCGCCTGAGTGCCTTTACCAGCACCAGGAGCACCTAAAAGAATTAATTTCATCGTTATTTCTCCTTAATCGAGGAATCCCTTATAATGACGCATCATCATTTGAGATTCAAGACTGCGAACTGTATCAAGCGCAACACCAACCATAATGAGTACCGAAGTACCACCAAGAGAGATGTTAATACCGCCAACGTTACCAACGATAATCGGTAAAATAGCAATAACGCTTAAGAACAATGCGCCAAGAAGTGTGATTCTGGAAAGAATCTTTGAAATGAAATCTGTTGTGGGCTGACCGGGACGAATACCGGGGATAGCACCACCGTTTTTACGTAAGTTGTTTGCCATTTCTTGAGGATTGAATTGAATTGTTGCATAGAAGTATGCAAAACCGATAATCAAGAAGAAATAAACAACTGCGTAGAATACACCTTGAACACTAAAGAGTGACAAGAACTTGTAAACTGAAATTGCGCCTGTGCCCTTGGGTGTTCCCATGAATGAAAGAATCATTGTGGGAAGCATCAAGATTGATGAAGCGAAGATGATAGGCATAACACCTGACATATTAACCTTGATCGGAATATGGGTGTTTTGACCACCGTACATCTTGTTACCAACAACGCGCTTAGCATACTGAACTGCAATGCGGCGTTCTGCATTTGTCATCCAAACAACAAACATAATTACTGCGAGGAAGATAACAATTACAGCAGCAACGGCAATGTACTTGCCCATTTTGATCATACCCCAGAGATATGCAGCAGCATCAGGAGCACGTGAAATGATACCTGCGAAAAGGATCATTGAAATGCCGTTACCGATACCCTTAGCGTCGATTTGTTCACCGAGCCACATAACAAGGGCAGAACCTGCGGTAAATGTACATACAAGAACAATACCTGCAAACACAGTTGCGAAGCCCTTACCAACGGTAAGATATCCGCTAGAGTTAAGATAGATAAAGTAAGCGATACCTTGAATGATAGCAAGACCAACCGTTACAAAACGGATAAGCTGTGCTAACTTCTTCTGGCCTTCTTCGCCTTCTTTAGACCATTCTTGAAGTTTTGTGAATACAACGGTTAAAAGTTGTACGATAATTGAAGAGTTAATGTACGGGGTAACCGACAAAGCAAATATCGCACCGTATTGAAGACCGCCACCTGTTAAAATTGAAAGGTAGCTAAAAAATTCATTTGTAGCGCCGCCTGCCTTCAAAGCATCAACGTCGATGAAGGGAACGGGAATAACTGAACCAATACGGAAAACTAAAAGAATGAGAATTGTAAAGAGAATCTTATTTCTGATTTCTTTAATGGCCCAAGCGTTTCTTAATGTCTTTAACATTAGATCACCTCAGCCTTTCCGCCTGCAGCAGCGATTTTTTCAGCAGCGGAAGCAGAATAAGCATTAAGCTTAACTTCAAGCTTCTTAGTAAGCTTGCCGTTACCGAGAACCTTAACGGGAAGGTTAGCTTTCTTGATTATTCCTTTTGATGCTAAAGCAGCAGCGTCAACAACCGAACCATCCTCGAACACTTCAAGAGATGAAAGATTGATTGCTACCCATTCTTCAGCAAAAATGTTATTAAAGCCACGCTTAGGAACGCGTCTTTGCAAAGGCATCTGACCGCCTT
>JAZQWD010000074.1:0-4689 GCA_045632165.1 Acutalibacteraceae bacterium
GACCTTAAGGCAGTAGTGGTATTAAACGGTCAAACCTTTGAAGTACCCGCTTCTGAATTTAAGCCCGTTAAGGATCACGCAAACCGTTACGATGTATACTTTACCGGCGCAGCTGCATCACATATGAGCATGCCTGTACTCGCAACCATCGTAAGAGGCGATACTGAAGTAAGTAATACAGTACAATACAGTATTGAATCTTACGTTAAAGCTCAGTACAATAATGCTGACGCTAAGCTCGTTGCATTACTTAAAGAAATGATTAAGTACGGTGACTCCGCTTACGATTATGCTTACGGCAAATAAATGAGGTTTATATATGAAAAAAATATTAATTGCACTTTTAAACGTTTTGTTAATGCTTTCAGTATTTGTTGGTTGCAAAGATAAAAACGAACCTGCAAAACCCGACAATACTCCTTCTAACTCTGAAGATACAAACGAAAATTCTAACGAGAATAATGAAACTAATTCTCTTCCCGAAATGCCTTGGGCGGGTGACCCAATAGAATTACCCACCGATGAATGGGAATAATTTTAAATATTAAAATTCCGCGATTATAAAGGAGATTTAATATGACAACACTTCTTTTGGCCGATTTGGTTATTCAAATAAAACACAAATACGGTTATATAAGAAAACACGGCAAGGATTATATTTACGAAGGCGACAGACCTGTTGATATTTATATCGAGATAACCCAAGAAGATATTGAAAACGAACGCAAAATGGCAGACGGCAATTTCTTCGACAATTACCTTGAATATATTTGTGCCTACCGAAAAATTGCTAATGAAATTATAAAATTTGATGCATTCGTTATGCATGGTACTGTTATAAGTGTTGAAGATAGAGGCATAATTTTTACTGCGCTTTCGGGAACCGGCAAAACCACACACATGCTTTATTGGCAAGAATTGTTAGGCGATAAGCTTACAGTAATTAACGGCGACAAACCAATTATTCGTTTTTTTGACGGCGTTCCTTATGCTTTTGGTACACCTTGGGCGGGTAAAGAATCATTTCATACCAACGCACGTGTGGAATTAAAAGATATTTGTCTTATTGAGCGTGCAGATATAAACGAAGTTGTTCCGCTTACAGGTTTTCAAGTTGTTAGCGTGTTTGTAAAGCAAATTTATAAACCGTCAAATCCTGATTTAATTAATAAAACTTTTGATCTTGCTAATAACCTTTTGTCGAATTGTAATTTAAGAAAAATTCGCTGTATAAAAGATATTTCTGCTGCTAAGACTGCTTATAGCACTATTTTTAATAAGCAAATTTAAGGTAAAACACGGCAAAAGTTAAGCTTTTGCCTTGTTTTTTTATTTTTTTAAAATTTTTTTAAAATTATAAAACCGATTGCTGTTTTAATTCCCCTTTATTAACGTAAGGGGAAGACACCTTAAGAAAAAACACAATTTGAAGGAGAAATTAAAATGATTTGTAAAAAATGCGGAAAAGAAATTGCTGATGGAAGTTCATTTTGTTCCTTATGCGGAGCAAAGCAAATTGAAACTTATACAAAAGTGTTCACACGTAACGGTCTTTCGGAAAAAGATTTTATTGAAAATATTAACAAATGGTTTCAATTAAACCCCAAGGTTGCAAACGTTAAAGGTACTTTTGATACCGATACATCGGTTGGCTTACTTGCTAATAAGTATCAGTTAAACACCTTTACCGTTGAATATGAATTATTCAACAACAATAACCAAAACCAGTATGCCCTTGTAAAGGAAGAATGTTATAACATTGTTTCTAAAAAGACCAAAGATTACATTGAAGAATGGAAGAAGTCACACCCCAACGTTAAGGTTGTTAACTGGCAAGGTGGCACACATTCACGCGGTCAAACAGGAACATTTTTAATTGGTGGCTTCGGTGCTGCTAACCGCTTGAACGTTTATATTTTATTCAAGTTTCCCCGTAAGGAAAATTAATTTTAAAAAATATAAAACCGATTGTGTTTTTAATTCCCCTTTATTAACGTAAGGGGAAGACCCCTTGAGAAAAAACACAAATTAAAGGAGAAATTTAAAATGAAAAAACTATTAGCGCTCTTACTTGTAACCGTATTCGTATTAACAGGTCTTGCAGCATGTGGCACAAAACCCTCAACACCACAAGGTAATGACAACTCAACCCCATCGCAGGTACAAAACGTTGACGAAAACAAAAATAATACCGCAACCGAAACACCTGAAACACCTGAAACTCCCGAAACACCAAATAACGCTACTCCCGAAAAGGAAGAAAACAAGAATAGTCAAACCCCCGACGTTAACTATGCGCCCGGAAACAACTATTTCTTAAATGAAAACAACAATTTTTACGATAAGAATGCCGTTTCGGTAAGACCTAAATACGTATACTGGTACGACGGTAAGCTTGTTGCACAATGCTTTGTTGTAAACGGTTTCGACCACCCTGTATTTAATATTAACATTAAAAAGCTTTCATTCAGCAATAAAGACGGTCTTGTTGCTGAAGGTGCATTTGGTAAGTTAAACGGTGTTACTCTACAACCCTATACACACGTTGAATGGACCTTTACCTTCTCGGCTGATTGCGTTGCAAAATACGGTGCAGATATCACCGAGCTTATCTATAGAAGTTCAGTTGATAATAACTTTTAATAATAAAAAATGCGGTAGAAAATCTACCGCATTTTTTATTTTACTGTTTAACGTGAACGTCCATTTGAGGATATGGAATTTTAATATCGTTTTCTTCGAACGCCTTTTTAACGCCGTCTAAAACGTCGAAATAAACTGTCCAATAATCAGCGCTGTTTACCCAAACGCGAGCGGTGTATTCAATCGCACTGTCGGCACACTTTGAAACCTTAACGAATGAAGCAGGGTCTTTAAGTGATTTTTCATGTGAGGTGATAACCTTTTCAATAATTTCTTTAACCTTATCACTGTCGCAAGAATAATCAGCAGTGAACAACCAATCAACACGGCGGGTGTCTTTTGCGGAATAGTTTGTAATTACCGCATTAGTAATTGAACCGTTAGGAATAGTAATTTGCTTATTGTCGGGTGTTAATAAAACTGTGTAAACAACCGTAATTTCCGAAACGGTACCGCCTTCACCTGATGCTTCAATATAATCGCCAACCTTAAAGGGCTTGAAGAGCAAAATCATAAGACCGCCTGCAAAGTTTGAAAGCGAACCTTGAAGTGCTAAACCGATAGCCGCACCGCAGGTAGCAAGAACAGTAATAAATGAGGTAACGGGAACACCCAAAATCATTGCAAGGGTTATAAACAACACAATGTATAACGCAATACTTGCAAAGCTTGAAATAAACGAACGAAGACTAGGGTCTAATTTATCAAGCTTGTGTGACTTTTTAATGAAGTTTTTAATTAATCTAACAATAAAAAGCCCAACAACTAATACTAAAATACCAAATAAAAGTTTACCACCAAGTGAGGTAACAAGGTCAGCAAGCCACTTCATTGCATCGGCACTGCCAAGCCATTCTATAAATTTTGCAATCATATTTTCTCCTTTACGCTTCTAAAACGTCATTAATTTTATTAAGTTCTGCCTGAATAAATGCAAGTGACAATAAAACGCCAAACGGTATAATGCTTAAAATCATATATACCCAAGATTTGTCGGTATGTTCGATACCCTGACTGGCACAACCTTCGGAAAATTTACGCTCAACAAGAAATAAACCAACAAACGGAAATATAATTGAAACCAATATTTCAAAAGTGATATTACCGCGTTTATTTGTAAACATTAAGCTTTCTTTCACAAGGTTAAAAATCCAATAAATTTGATATATTCCGCAGGTTAGAAGCGAAAATAAAATTGATTTTATTGGGTCGCGCCTTTTTGCGTTCATCAAAACACTTCCTTTGACAAGTATTATAATTAATACTAATTTTTTTGTCAATAAAATATGATAAATTTTATTATTTTTATATCGGTTGTTGATTTTTCAACAGCTTTATATTAAAATAAACTTATTAACTATAAAGGAGTGCTTTTATGGATAAAAAATTCGAAGCATTACAAACCCCTTGGAAAATAAGGGATGTTGAAATCAAAAACCGTATTGTTATGTGCCCAATGGGCGGTACTTCACTTTTCGGTTGGTTCGAACTTGGCGGTTGCCACTTTGATAAGGAAGCCGCAAAATTCTTTTTAGAACGCGCACAAAATAACGTTGGCCTTATCATACCCGGTATTGCACCGCTTCGCGATACTTTTTGGGGCAAATGGCTTTGGCAAAACCCTAAAATGTTCGACGATTTAAAGGAATTTATGGATGAAATCCATAAAACCGATGCTAAATTATTTATTCAGTTAACTGCGGGTATGGGCAGAAGCTGGGCAATTACCGAATTGGTAGCACCACTTCACAAAAATAAGCTAACCCGTGCACTTGTAAAGCCGATTATTGATACAAATCACGAGCTTGCTTCCCCTTCACCCCAACCCTCACGTTGGGCGCACGATATTATCTGTCCTGAAATGACAAAGCACCAAATTCACGAAATTATTGAGGCATTTGCCAAAACTGCCGAGCTTTGCAAAAAAGCGGGTGTTGACGGTGTTGAAGTTCACGCCGTACACGAGGGCTATCTTTTAGACCAATTCTCGATTGAATTTTTCAACAAGCGTACCGATGAATACGGCGGCAGCTTTGAAAACCGCTA
>JAZQWD010000075.1:0-23470 GCA_045632165.1 Acutalibacteraceae bacterium
GGTGTTGTCTTCCTAAGACCGCTTGGCCTCCGACTTGTTTTTAGCGTTCATAGAACCGCCGTACTGAATGGTAACAGTTTCAGCAACTTCCTTGCCGTAAACTTCAGCGATAGCTTCACGAACAAAGCCGTTACCTTCGTCTGCCTGTTCAGCAGTAGCGGTAACACCGGTACCGATAGCCCAAACGGGTTCGTAAGCAACGATGATGTTCTTAAGTTGGTCAGCAGTTACGTTGGTAAGAGCCATCTTAGTTTGGAACTTAAGTAAGGTTTCGGTGTAACCGAGTTCACGTTGTTCAAGAGTTTCACCAACGCAAACAATTGCGGTAAGACCTGCGTTTACAGCAGCAAGGGTGCGGAGGTTAACGGTTTGGTCGGTTTCACCAAAGTATTGACGACGTTCACTGTGACCGATAACAACGTATTTAACGCCTGCTTCAACGAGCATTTCAGCAGAAATTTCGCCTGTGTATGCGCCGTTTGCCTTGAAGTGAACGTTTTCAGCACCTATTTCGATGTTAGAACCCTTTGCAGCTTCGATAGCGGCGGGGATGTCAATAAAGGGAACGCAAAGTACAACCTTGCAATCAGCGTCAGCAACTAAGGGCTTCATTTCGTTGATGAGAGCTGCTGCCTGAGCGGGAGTTTTGTTCATTTTCCAGTTACCTGCGATAACTGCTTGTCTTGTTGCTTTATTCATTTTAAAAATCTCCTTTTTACACAAATGTAGGGCGTTGCCGCCCTACAAATTGAAAATTATTATTTATCGTTAAGTGCTGCAATACCGGGAAGTTCTTTACCTTCGAGGAATTCGAGAGAAGCACCGCCACCGGTAGAAATGTGAGTCATCTTGTCGCCGAAGCCCATGATGTTAACAGCAGCTGCAGAGTCGCCACCGCCGATAACGGTTACAGCATCGGTATCAGCCATAGCTTGAGCTACAGCCATTGTGCCTTTAGCTAAGATGGGGTTTTCGAAAACGCCCATAGGTCCGTTCCAAACAACGGTCTTAGCGTTCTTAACTTCTTCAGCATAAAGAGCAGCGGTCTTTGTGCCGATGTCTAAGCTCATCATATCAGCAGGAATCTTGTCAGCGTCAACAATAGTAACGTCGATTTCAGCATCAATAGGATCGGGGAAGTCCTTAGTGATTGTGCAGTCGATAGGAAGTAAAATCTTAACGCCCTTTTCTTCTGCTTTAGCCATCATATCACGGCAGTATTCAATCTTAGTTTCGTCGATAAGTGAAGTACCAACAGTGTAACCCTTAGCAGCTAAGAATGTATAAGCCATACCGCCACCGATGATAAGGGTGTCTGCCTTGGTTAAAAGGTTTTCAATAACGGGGAGCTTGCTGTCAACCTTTGCGCCGCCTAAGATGCAAACGAAGGGACGAACGGGAGTTTCAACAGCTTCGCCGAGGTACTTAAGTTCTTTACCGATAAGGTAACCTGCAACAGCTTCCTTAACGTGAGAAACAACACCAACGGTTGAGCAGTGTGCACGGTGTGCAGTACCGAATGCATCGTTTACGAAGATATCAGCTAATTCGCCGAGTTCAGCAGATAATGCTTCACCGTTCTTGGTTTCTTCAGCGCGATAACGAGTGTTTTGAAGAAGAACAACGTCGCCGTCTTTCATATTAGCAACAGCGGCCTTTGCGTTTTCACCAACAACACAGTCATCAGCAGCAAAAACAACTTCTTTGCCGAGTTTTTCGGAAAGACGCTTTGCAACCGGAGCAAGTGAAAGTTCGGGCTTGGGTTCACCCTTGGGTTTGCCAAGGTGTGAGCAAAGGATAACCTTGCCGCCGTCAGCGATTAATTTTTGGATGGTGGGGAGAGCGGCATTAATGCGGTTTTCGTCGGTGATAACGCCGTTTTTAAGCGGAACGTTAAAGTCGCAACGAACGAGGACTTTTTGACCTTTTACGTTAATGTCGTCAACTGTTTTTTTGTTAAGTGCAGCCATTTGAAACAATCCTTTCAAAGTTTGTTAATTTTTTTACAAGTATTATTTTACCACAAAAAATATTTTTTTCAACAATTATTTAAATATTTATATGTAGAAAATTTATATTTCTTCCCATTTATAATTGTGTAATTGACCAAAATTTTGTAAAGCGGGGTAATTCCATTGTCTTAAAACCTCATAAGTTGCTATTGCAACCGAATTAGAAAGGTTCAAACTTCTGATTTCACCTTCCATTGGAATTCTTACACATTTATCGGGGTGTTTAATAAGTAATTCTTCGGGTAAACCGCGTGTTTCCTTGCCAAATAAAAGGTAACAGTTATCGGGGTAATCAACGTCGCTGTGAACGTGGCGTCCTTTTGTTGTGAAATAATAAAAATCCCCGTTGTTCTTTTCGAAAAATTCTTCTAATGAATCGTAATAGGTAATATCCAGATATTGCCAATAATCAAGCCCCGCTCGTTTAAGCTTTTTATCATCGATTTTAAAGCCCATAGGACCTACTAAATGTAGTCTAGCCCCTGTTGCGGCACAGGTGCGGGCAACGTTACCCGTATTTTGTGGAATTTCAGGTTCTACCATTACAATGTTAAGTTTTGCCATTTTTATCACCTAAATAATCTTTTTTACACTATTTTATTATATTTGTAAAATGGCACTTGTCAACTTTAAAAATTGGTAGTATAATGTAAAAAACTGTTTTTGGAGAAGATTATGATTTATTACGAAAATATTTTAAAACGCGCAAAGACAAGACAAATTAAGGAAGGTATACGTTATCCCGCAAAGGATGGTAAGCTTTATAATGCTTTAAAGTTTTTTTATATTGTTGCTTTCATATTCGGTAACGTTATGAACCTTATGTATATTTTGGGTATGACTATCGCAATGAGTGATAACACAAATCTAATTATTGATATTGGAAGTTTTATCACTATTATCGTATGTGTTGTTTTATTGATAGCGGCATTAATAACTTCAAAATTTAATAAAAACGTTATTGTGGCTTCGGTTTTTGGCGGCGTTAATTTAGGTGCGGCAATTACCGCAATAATTACCTTTAAAAATTTAATGCCGGATGATACCGTCGCAGGCGGAATTAATATTAACTTCTATTGGCGTCATTTAGCGCCTCTTGCAATTCTTGCACTTTGTGCTGTTGGTATGGCGCTTATCGTTATTAGTGCTTATTTTAAAACTAAGAAAGCATATAATCGCGTTTTGGAATTGGTTTACGATACTTATAATTCGCTTCCTGAAAATGAAAAACCCGAATGGGAAGAATATGTTAAAAATTACGAGTTTTAATTTATGAACGAATTAAAGGTTATTGCAAAAATAAAGACTGATTTTCCCACAAAGTTCGGCATACCGCGGCAAAGCGGTTTGGTGGATACTGTGGGTAAAATTGTTTTTGAAAAGGAATATAAAAATCCATCAGCTTTAAAGGGACTAGAAGATTTTTCTCATTTATGGCTTATATGGGGCTTTAGTGAGGTCGATAAAACCGAATGGTCACCTACAGTTAGACCGCCACGTTTAGGCGGCAATAAAAGGGTAGGGGTGTTTGCAACACGCTCACCTTACCGACCTAATCCAATCGGGCTTTCTAGTGTTAAAATCTTAAAAATTGAAAACGGTGAAATTTATGTTTTGGGTGCTGATTTATTAAACGGTACACCCATATATGATATAAAGCCGTATATACCTTATGTGGATTGCCATACTGATGCGCTGGGTGGCTTTTCTGATGAGGTTTTAGGCGATAATTTAAAGGTAGAAATACCTGATGAATTTAAAACGATTTTAGGTGAAGATTATAACAAAACGGTAGCGGTTTTAGAGGGTGATCCACGACCGCATTATCAAAATGATCCTAATCGTATTTATGCCTTTGAATTTTCGAAATATCATATTGAATTTAAGGTTGAAAACGACCTATTAACAGTTATAAAAATTACAAAAACAGGTGAATAAATTGTATAAAATAGCAAGTAAAAAAGTGCTTAATCCGTTTGTGACACAAATGGAAATCGAAGCGCCTTTAGTGGCAAAAAAAGCTGAACCCGGTCAGTTTATAATTCTACGTGTTGACGGCGAGGGTGAAAGAATACCTTTAACCGTTGCGGGTTATGACCGCGAAAAGGGCTTGGTTAAAATTATTTTCCAAATCGTTGGCGGTACAACTAATAAATTAAATCAAAAAAACGCAGGCGATTACATAAGCGATTTCGTTGGTCCTTTAGGTAAAGCAACTAAAGTAGAGGGTCTTAAAAAGGTTTGTATTATCGGTGGCGGCGTGGGTTGTGCTATTGCGCTTCCCGTAGCTCAAAAGCTTAAAGAAATGGGCGCGCAGGTTGATTCAATTATCGGCTTTAGAAATAAAGATTTACTTATTTTGGAAGATGAGTTTAAAGCCGCTTCGGATAAGCTTATTGTTACAACCGATGACGGTTCTTACGGTATTAAAGGTAACGTTACAATGCCTTTAAAGGAAGCCCTTGATAGCGGCGTAAAGTATGACGAGGTTATTACTGTTGGTCCGCTTATTATGATGAAATTTGTTGTGGCAACAACAAAGCCGTTTAATATTCCTACAACCGTTTCAATGAACCCGATTATGATTGACGGTACAGGTATGTGCGGCGGTTGCCGTTTAACTGTTGGCGGTCAGACTAAGTTTGCTTGTGTTGATGGGCCTGACTTTGACGGATTTTTAATTGATTTTGACGAGGCGATGAAGCGCGGTACAACTTATCGTGATTTTGAGCGCCACGCTTATGAAGAAAGTTGTAATTTATTTAAGAAGGAAGCAAAATAATGGCGGCAAATATGTCTTTAAAACGAAACGAAATGCCTACTCAAGACCCCGTAATTCGCGCAACGAATTTTAACGAGGTAGCTTTGGGCTATAGTGAAGAAACTGCAATCGACGAGGCGCTTCGCTGTCTCAATTGTAAAAATGCACCCTGCGTTGCGGGTTGCCCTGTTAATATACATATTCCTGAGTTTATTTCAAAGGTAAAGGAAGGCGATTTCGATGGTGCTTATCAAGTAATTTATCAGTCATCGTCACTTCCTGCGGTTTGCGGTCGTGTTTGTCCGCAAGAAAAGCAGTGTGAAGAACGTTGTATCCGCGGTATTAAGGGTGAAAGCGTTGGTATAGGTCGTCTTGAACGCTTTGTTGCCGATTGGCATAACTCCCATTGTAACGAAGCACTTAAAAAGCCCGAAAGCAACGGTATTAAAGTTGCTGTTATCGGTTCAGGCCCTTCGGGTCTTACCTGTGCGGGCGAGCTTGCTAAAAAGGGTTACGAGGTAACGATTTTTGAAGCGCTTCATACCGCGGGCGGTGTTTTAGTTTACGGTATTCCCGAATTCCGTTTACCTAAAGCAATCGTTCAAAAAGAGGTTGATGCCTTGAAAGCGCTCGGTGTTGATTTGCAAACCAACGTGGTTATTGGTAAAACCTTAACTGTTGAAGAACTTTTCGAAGACGGATATAAGGCGGTTTTCATTGGCTCGGGCGCGGGTTTACCTAGATTTATGGGTATAGATGGCGAATCGCTTAACGGCGTTTATTCGGCTAACGAGTTTTTAACAAGAAACAACCTTATGAAGGCGTATAAAGAGGGTAGCGATACCCCAATTATGAAGGCAAAGCATACCGTTGTAGTAGGTGGCGGTAACGTTGCTATGGACGCGGCGCGTACAGCAAAACGTCTTGGCAGTAATGTCACAATTGTTTACCGCCGTACCGAAAAGGAATTGCCCGCCCGTTTGGAAGAAGTACATCACGCCAAAGAAGAAGGCATTAATTTTGCAATGCTTACTAACCCCGTTAAAATTAACGGTGATGAAAACGGTTGGGTAAACGGTATTATTTGTGACAGAATGGAACTTTCCGAACCTGATGAATCGGGTCGTGCTCGCCCTGTTAAAATTCCTAACAGCGAATATGAAATTGATGCTGATTGCGTAATTATGTCTATCGGTACATCACCTAACCCCTTAATTAAAGACACTACAAATGGACTTGAGGTTAATAAATACGGCGGTATTATTGTTAATGAAGAAACCGCATTAACTTCTATTAAGGGTGTATATGCAGGCGGTGACGCCGTTACTGGTGCCGCTACTGTTATAAGTGCTATGGGTGCAGGTAAAACTGCCGCTAAAGCGATTGATGAATATTTAAAAAATTAATAAAAATTTGACCGTCTTTAAAAAGGCGGTCTTTTTTTGCATAAATTTGGAAAATATATATAATAATATTATTATTGCACTTGACAACTGGGTGCAAAAAATAGTATTATGTTATGAGATATAAGTATAAGGGATAATATCACTTGTTTTAAATTTTTTGCACCTTGAGAATGGTGTATTTACATAATTTTTAAAATGGAGGTAAGTTAATGTTGGAAAATAAAGAGCCCAAGAAATATACAAAAAAATCGAATAATACGGCTCAAAATAAGAATAAGCAAAAGAACTATACACAAAAAACAAACGCACCAAAGAAAAACGCTGCTAAAAGAAATGTTAAAAATAATAAACCGCAAAACAACAAGAAAATCAGTAAAAAGCCGATAAAAATTATTCCGCTTGGCGGTCTTGGTGAAATTGGCAAGAATATAACACTTTACGAATATGACGGTGATATGTTCTTGGTTGACTGCGGTATGTCTTTCCCTGATGAAGATATGCCGGGTATTGATATCGTTTTACCTGATTTTACCTATATTCTTGAAAATAGGGATAAAATTAAGGGTTTAGTTGTAACCCACGGTCACGAAGACCATATCGGTGCAATACCTTATCTTTTAAAGCAGTTCAACGTTCCGATTTACGCTACTCGCTTAACGATTGGTCTTATTGAGGGTAAACTTCGCGAACACAAGCTTCTTGAAAGTGCAAACCTTAACGTCGTAAAAGCGGGAAGCGTTGTGAACCTCGGCAAATTTACAGTTGAATTTATACACGTAAACCACTCAATTCCCGACGCTGCAGCATTTGCAATTAAATGTGCAGGCGGTACGGTTGTTCACACGGGTGACTTTAAGATTGATACCACCCCTATTGATGACAAGGTTATTGATATTGCCCGCTTTGCCGAGCTTGGCAAAGAAGGTGTTTTGGCTTTACTTGCCGATTCTACAAACGCTGAACGTCCCGGCTTTACCGCTAGTGAAAGATTAGTCGGCGGCTCATTTTCAAACCTTTTCGCTAAGGCAGAGGGTAAACGAATTATAGTTGCTACCTTCTCATCAAATATCCACCGTATTCAACAAATTATAGATGAAGCCGTGCGTTGTAACCGTAAGGTTGCCGTTTCGGGCAGAAGTATGCTTAACGTTGTGGCTGTTGCTAGCGAGCTTGGCTATTTGAAAGTACCGAAAGACGTTTTAACCCCAATTGAAGCAATTAAAAATTATACCCCCGGTCAAATTGTTATTGTTACAACAGGTAGCCAAGGTGAACCGCTTTCGGCTTTGCATAGAATGGCATTTTCTGACCACCGACAGGTTGAAATCACCCCCGGTGATATGATTATTATTTCAGCAACACCTATACCGGGTAATGAAAAGTTGGTTACTAAGGTTATTAACGAGCTTATGAAGCGCGGTGCAAACGTTGTTTACGAAAGAATGTATGACGTTCATGTTTCGGGTCACGCCTGCGCTGAAGAATTAAAGCTTATTATGAGCATTGTTAAACCGCAGTATTTTATTCCCGTTCACGGTGAGCAAAAGCATCTTATGAAGCATGCCGAATTAGCTCAGCTTATGGGTATAGCGAAAGAAAACACCGTTATTGCTCAAAACGGCTTGGTTATTGAGCTTTCTCAAAATGGTGTCAAGTGTGATGAGGTTGTTACCGCAGGTAGGGTAATGGTTGACGGCTTGGGCGTTGGTGACGTTGGCAGTATCGTGCTTCGTGACCGCAAGCTTTTGTCTGACGGCGGTATAATTATCGTGGGTGTTACTATTGATTCGGTAACACGCGAAATCGTTGCAGGTCCCGACATTGTTTCACGTGGATTTATCTATATGAAAGAATCTGAAGAGCTTATACAAGAAATCAGCGATTTGGTTTGGGATATTTTAGACCGTTGCTATTATCAAAACATTCGCGATTGGGCAACAATTAAAAATAAAATTAAAGACGGTGTTTCAAAATTCTTGTTTACAAGAACAAAACGCAGTCCTATGGTATTACCGATTATTATGGAAGTTTAAAGGAGAAGTATTATGAAGGTTGTATTATTACAAGACGTTAAGGGTCATGGTAAAAAGGGTGAACTTTGCAACGTTTCTGACGGTTATGCAAGAAACTTTTTGTTCCCTAAAAAATTAGCAGTAGAAGCAGACAATGCCGCTTTAAACGAACTTAAAAACCGTGAACAAGCAGCTGCTCACCATAAGCAGGAAGAAATTAATGCTGCAAAGGCAACTGCCCAAGCATTAAACGGCAAAGAGGTTGTTATCAAAGCAAAGGCCGGTTCAAACGGCAAGCTTTTCGGTTCTGTAACTTCTAAAGAAATTGCCGCTGAAATCAAAAACAAATTAGGTATTGAAATTGATAAAAAGAAGATGTCGGTTGCTGATATTAAGAACTTTGGCGAATACACTGCCGAAATCAAACTTTATCAAGGTATTACTGCAAAAATCAATGTAAAGGTTACCGAATAATATGGCGGAAAATAAATTAATTTACGATTTGGACGGTATGCGGCTTCCGTATTCTGTTGAAGCTGAACAAGCAGTACTAGGTTCATTAATTATCGACCCGCAGTGCTATAAAAATCTTGCGGATAGTGTTAAAAGCGAGTTTTTCTATCTTCCGCAACATAAGAAGATATTTGAAACCTTGGCTACAATGTGCGAACTTAGCCAAGCGGTTGATATTGTTTCGCTTTTAGAAAAACTTAAGAAAAACGGTATATATGATGAAGCAGGCGGTAAAGCATATTTAACCCAGTTGGTACAAACTGTACCAACTTCGGCTAACGTGCTTACATACGCATCAATCGTTCGTGACCGTTATTATGCGCGTTCTTTGATGAATGCCGCACAGGAAATTATTAAGGATATTAACGAAGACAGTGAAGATGCAGATATGCTTATCACGTCTGCCGAACAAAAGATTTATAATATCCGTCAAGGTAGGGAAGTAAGCGGTCTTACACATATTAAAAGTGTTATTGAAAACGAAACCTATGACCGTCTTAATAAAATTTCAAATCCTGAAACCCGTGGTGATTATATTGGTATTCCCACAGGTCTTGGCGATTTGGATAGAATGATTACAGGTCTTAATAAATCTGACCTTTTAATCTTGGGCGCACGTCCTGGTATGGGTAAAACTGCGTTTGCGCTTAACATTGCTCGTAACGTTGCGGTTAACGAAAATAAAACCGTTTGCTTCTTCTCGCTTGAAATGTCGCGCGACCAGTTGGCACAGCGTTTGCTTTCAAGTGAAGCGGGTATTCCAAGTGCAAAGCTTCGCACAGGTGAGCTTGATACCGATGAATGGGTACGTTTGGCTCAGGCAGGCGAAGTGCTTTCTAAAACTCAATTGTTTTTGGACGAAACACCGGGTATTACTGTTCGTGAGATGAAGGCGAAGCTCTTAAGAATGAAAAAGGTTGACTTGGTTGTGGTTGACTATTTGGGTCTTATGAAATCTGACGTTAAAAAGGAAAACCGCGTTCAAGAAGTTTCTGACATTACACGAAATTTAAAAATTATGGCAAAAGAACTTAAAATACCGCTTCTTGTTTGCGCTCAGCTTTCACGTGGTACTGAAGGCAAAGGTAGCTCGCATAAGCCGGGTCTTTCTGACTTGCGTGAATCGGGCTCTATCGAACAGGATGCAGATATCGTAATGTTCTTATACCGTGAAAAATACTACGACAACGAAAAGAAAGACAATGAAGAAAAGGGTGACCCCAACAAGGCAGAATGTATCGTGGCTAAAAACCGTCACGGCGAAATCGGCACTGTTGACCTTTATTGGAATGGTCAGTTTACACGCTTCACTTCTTTGGATGTATATAGGCAATGATAGAAAAAGTATTAACTGCTATTGAACGTTTTTCTCTTATAAGTAAGGGTGATACCGTTACGGTTGCGCTTTCGGGCGGGGCGGATTCTGTCGCACTTTTACACGCGTTGTGGTTACTAAAGGATGAACTTTCAATTACTATTAAGGCGGCGCATCTTAACCACGGTATACGCGGCGGCGAAGCCGACCGTGATGAAGCGTTTGCAAGACGAATTTGTGATAAGTTTGATGTCCCTTTCGTTTCTGAAATTATTGACATTCCCGCTATTGCTAAAGAAAGAGGGCAAAGTATTGAACTTTGCGCCAGGGAAGTACGTTATGACTTTTTAAGCCGTAATGCTGACGGTATTATTGCTACGGCACATACTGCAAGCGATAATGCCGAAACCCTTTTACTCAATCTAACAAGGGGTAGCGGTACTAAAGGGCTTAGCGGTATACCGCCTAAAAGGGATAAATTTATAAGACCACTTATCTTTTGCAGTCGTTACGATATTGAAAAGTATTGTATTGATAATTCGCTTTCCTACGTTACTGACAGTACAAATTTAACTGATGATTACACACGTAATAAAATTAGGCATAAGGTTATAGAACCGCTTAAGGAAATTAACCCCTCGTTTGAGGAAGCGGTTGTCCGTGCTACCGATATTTTACGTGAGGATAACGAAGCGCTTGATTTTATAGCAAGCGAAGCCCTGTTTAAAGCATTAAGCGAGGACGGGCTTTTATGCGAAAGTGTAAATCGCTTGCCTACTGCATTGGCAAAGCGGGTTATTATTAAGTTTGTGGCTACTGTTAGTGAGGATTTAGAGCTTGATTATCATCACGTTAATAAACTGCTTCTAATTTGCAAAAACGACGGTAAAATAAGTTTGCCAAATAATAACTACGGTATTGCGAAAAGCGGTGTTTTGGTTATAACAAATGAAGAAAAAACTGAAACTCCCGTTTTTTATGCCGAACTTGTAAAGCAAGAAAAAATTAACAATTTATTATCAATTAATTTAATTGATTGTGATAAAATAATTGGCAGTGCTGTTATCCGCACAAGAAAAGAAGGGGATTTTATCCGCCTTAAAAACCGCGGATGCACAAAGTCACTTAATAAACTCTTTACCGAAAACAAGATTGATCCATTAGTTCGCGACAGTATTCCGGTTATAGCGGATGATGAGGGTGTTATTTGGGTTTACGGTATGGGTGTTTCACAAAGATGTGCACCTAATAATAACAGTAAAAATGTTTATGAGGTGCGTGCGGGTGTTAAAGAATAAAGGGGAATTTATGGAAAAGGATTTTTTAGAAAAGGTCTTAATTGACGAAGAAGAAATTAAACAAATTTGTAAGCGTTTAGGCGCGCAAATTACCGAAGATTATATGGATAAAAACCTTTTGGTTGTAGGTATTTTAAAGGGAAGCGTACCTTTCCTTGCTGACCTTATAAAAAATATCGACCTCGACTGTGAAATTGACTTTATGGCAGTTTCATCTTATGATGGTACTCAAACCACAGGTAGGGTTGCATTTAAGAAGGATTTAGATATAAATCCCGAAGGTCGTGACATACTTATAGTTGAGGATATTTTAGATTCGGGTCTTACGCTTTCGTATCTTAAGAGTGTTTTAGAGGTAAGAAACCCTGCAAGTGTTAAAATTTGCACCTTCCTCGATAAGCCCGAAAACCGCAAGGTTGATATTAATGCTGATTACGTCGGCAAAGCAATACCTAACGAATTTGTAATTGGTTACGGTCTTGATTATAATGAAAAGTATAGAAATTTGAGTTATGTAGGTGTTCTTTCGCCGAAAATATACTCTGAATAATTATGTTTTAAGGAGAAAATACCCTTGAAGAAGAATTTTAAAAACGTGATTTTGTTTTTAGGCATTCCGCTTATACTTATTGCAACGGTTGCCACAATTTCATATTTAAACAAAAACACCGCCGAAAAGAAGTATTACCAAATTGTTGAACTTATTAAGGAAGATAAGGTTTCTGAATTTGAACTTAACAATTACAGCGGTCAGTTGACTTATGTTTTGCGTGAAGACGGTAAAAAGTATCGTTTCTCGGTTGCTGACACACAAATGTTTTGGCTTGATATTCACGAAAGTGTAGAAGCGCACAATGCCGCTGTTAATGACAATGACAAGCTTTCTAATAAGGAAAAAGAAGAGGCAAAAATCAAATACCACTATGAACGTGGTGAAAGTGGCGCAATACTCACTAGCTTAATGCCGATTATTTTGCTTATAGGTGGCTTTGCTTTCCTTTATTTCTTTGTATTTAGGAAAATGAGCGCAACTATGGGCGCGGACAAGACAATGGCCTTTGGTAAGTCCCGCGCACGTAAGGATACAGGCAAGCGTAAGACAACCTTTGCCGACGTTGCGGGTGCTGATGAAGAAAAGGAAGAAATGGCAGAAATTGTTGACTTCCTTAAAAACCCCACCCGCTTTAGTGAAATGGGTGCTAAAATCCCTCGCGGTGTGCTTTTAATGGGCCCTCCCGGTACAGGTAAAACCTTATTAGCGCGTGCCGTTGCAGGCGAAGCAGGCGTTCCGTTCTTCTCAATTTCGGGTTCCGACTTTGTGGAAATGTTCGTAGGTGTAGGTGCTTCTCGTGTGCGCGATTTGTTCGCGCAGGCAAAGAAAGAAGCCCCCGCAATCGTGTTTATTGATGAAATTGACGCGGTTGGTCGTCAGCGTGGTACAGGCCTTGGTGGCGGTCACGATGAACGTGAGCAAACCCTTAACCAGTTGCTTGTTGAAATGGACGGCTTTGGTGATAACGAAGGTGTTATCATTATGGCGGCTACAAACCGCCCCGACGTTTTGGATAAGGCGCTTTTACGTCCCGGTCGTTTTGACCGTCAAATTACGGTTAACTATCCCGATGCAAAGGGTCGTGAAGAAATCTTAAAGGTTCATTCACGCGGTAAGCCCCTCGGTCCCGACGTATCACTTAAAACTATTGCAAAATCCACCTCCGGCTTTACTGGTGCTGATTTGGCAAACCTTCTTAATGAATCGGCATTGTTGGCAGTTCGCCGCGGTAAAAAGGCAATTACCCAAGCCGAAGTAGAAGAAGCTACCATTAAGGTTGTAATGGGTGCTGAAAAGAAATCGCACATTGTAAGCGATAAGGACAAAATGGTTACTGCTTATCACGAAGCAGGTCACGCAGTTGTTTCTTACTTCTTACCCACACAAGACCCCGTTCATCAAATTTCAATTATCCGTCGCGGTATGGCTGCGGGTTATACAATGTATCTTCCCAATGAAGAAAAGGGTCACGTTTCCCGCAATCAGCTTTTAGAACAAATTTGTTCACTTCTTGGCGGTCGTGCGGCTGAACAACTTACCCAAAACGATATTTGCACAGGCGCTTCAAATGATATTGAACGCGCGACAGATATTGCACGCTCAATCATTACACGCTACGGTATGAGCGAAAAGTTAGGTCTTGTAAAATACGGTAACGATAATAACGAGGTATTCCTCGGTCGTGATTTCTCATCTACTCCTAACTATTCTGAAAAGACCGCTGCTTTAATTGATGAAGAAATTGAAGCAACCGTTATGACACAGTATAATAAGGCAATCGAAATTCTTAAGGCAAATATGCCTAAGCTTCACGAAACTGCAAAGATTCTCTTTGAGAAAGAGAAAATTGAAGGCAGCGAATTTATTGCCATTATGGAAAATAAAACTGTTGAAATTTAATAATTTTAGTAAGCGCTCTGCAAAGGGCGCTTATTTTTTTGTGTTTAGGGCATAATGATAATTGGTGATTTATGTGTCAAGCTTTAGAATATTTTTAAAAACCTTTGTTATAAGCGGTTGGTGCTTGGTGTTATTTATTGGTTTGGGTTACTATTATATCGACAGTCAAAACATAAAGGTAGAAAACGAAGCCGAAAGTGTGCCGTATTATAGCCAACTGCCCGAAAATAAAAGCGTGCAAATTATAATGGGCACAAGAAGTATTGGCTTTAATATGGATTTTGAACAAATAGAAATGGTTGTTATAGTAAATCCTGACGCCTATAATGCCGATTTTACGATTGAAGCCGACTATTCGCTTTTATCTGATATTTGTAATTATTTTGACGGTATTAATCTTATGCGTGATGCCGAAACCTTGCGCTATACGGGTGAACAGGTTGTTGATTTGTTATCTAGCGATAATTCAAATGAAATACGTGTTAATATAATTTCCGCTATATTCGAAAAAATGGCAGAGCAGGGAATAGGCGCTGATTTTTTTAATATGATAATAACCAAAAGTAAAACAAATATGAAAATGCCCGACTGCTATTTCTGGACAGAATATATGGACGATATAGTAAAGAATTTTATTTTTATATAAATTGGTAGTTTATCGCTGCGCGATTAAATAATAAATAAGAAAGAATAAGAACTTGACCCTTTGACAAAATCAGAGATTTTGAAAGGGTACCCCAAAACCTTGCCACGCATAGCGTGTAAAAGAATAAAATCGGTGTCGGCTGTGCCGACGGATTTATATATCGTGCCGTAGGCACACATTATTTATTATTTATTATTTTTTCTTTATTCTTTTTTCTTTTGGGCGTTAGCCCGATAAACTATAATTTGATTATTCCAATAGCTTTTATTAACTAATAATTGACAAATTGATTGTTTTAAAGTATATTTATTATATATATCTATTTTGGGGGAATACCATTGGAAAAGGTTTATGAAATCTTTGGCACAAACGTTTTTAACGATGCCGTTATGAAAGAACGTTTGCCTGCCGATACATACGAAATTTTAAAAAGCACAATTAAAGAAGGTAAGTCACTTGACAGCAGTATTGCAGATACTGTTGCTTTTGCCATGAAAGAATGGGCAATAGAAAAGGGCGCTACCCACTATACACACTGGTTCCAACCCCTTACAGGTATTACTGCTGAAAAGCACGACAGTTTTATTTCTCCCACTGATGACGGTCATATTATTATGGAATTTTCGGGTAAAGAGCTTATTAAGGGCGAACCCGATGCTTCTTCTTTCCCGTCGGGTGGTTTGCGTGCAACCTTTGAAGCACGTGGCTATACCGCGTGGGACCCTAGCTCTTACGCTTTTATAAAGGATGAAACCCTTTGTATCCCTACCGCGTTTTGCTCATATTCGGGTGAGGCGCTTGACCAAAAAACCCCCTTGCTTCGCAGTATGGAAGCAGTTGATAAACAAGCATTTCGTATTGTTAAAGCACTTGGCTATGACGACGTTAAGCGTACTACAACCACCGTTGGTCCCGAACAGGAATATTTCCTTGTGGATAAAGAACTTTACGACAAACGCCCCGACCTTATTTATTGCGGTCGCACCCTTATTGGTTCAATGCCACCTAAAGGTCAGGAAATGGACGACCATTATTTCGGTGTTTTAAAGCCCCGTGTTGCTGCATTTATGCGTGAGCTAGACCGCGAACTTTGGAAACTTGGTGTTCTTGCTAAAACCGAGCATAACGAAGCCGCACCCTCACAGCACGAATTAGCGCCAATTTTTACTACCACAAATATTGCGGCTGACCATAATCAACTTACGATGGAGTTTATGAAAAAAATCGCACTCCGTCACGGCTTGGTTTGTCTTTTGCACGAAAAACCTTATGATGGTGTAAACGGCAGCGGTAAGCATAATAACTGGTCAATTTCTACCGATACAGGTATTAATTTCTTAAAAGCAGGTAAAAATCCGTCTGAAAATAAGTTGTTCTTAATTACAATGGCGGCTGTTATCGAAGCTGTGGACAAGCACCAAGATTTACTTCGTATTGCAGTTGCTACCGCGGGTAACGACCACCGTTTAGGCGGTCATGAAGCACCCCCTGCAATTATTTCAATCTTCCTTGGCGAAGAACTTACTGATATGCTAAGCTCAGTGGCTGACAGCGGTTATTCAAAAGAAACTGAAAGAGTTAAAATGAAAATTGGTGCTGAGGTTATCCCCGAGTTTAAAAAGGATAATGCCGACCGTAACCGCACATCACCCTTTGCGTTTACAGGTAATAAATTTGAATTCCGTATGCTTGGCTCGGCTTCCTCAATTTCTGATACTAACGTTATGATGAATACAATGGTTGCCGACGTATTTTTAGAATACGCTAACCGCCTTGAAAAGGCAACCGACGTTAACGCCGAGGTTAATGCAATCGTTAAAGAGGTTATGGAAAACCACAAGCGTATTATCTTTAACGGTGACGGCTATTCTGCCGAATGGGAAAAAGAAGCCGAAAAACGCGGCCTTTTAAATCTTCGTAGCACAGTAGATGCTTTACCACTTTTGAAGAGTGAAGATAATATCGCATTGTTTGAACGACACGGTGTTTTAAACCGCGCTGAAATTAATTCACGTGTTGATATTGTGCTTGAAAACTACACTAAGACAATTCATATTGAAGCGCTTACCTTGCTTGAAATGATTAACCGCGAGGTTATCCCCGCAATTACATCATATTCAAACCTTTTGTGTGAAACCATTAATAATAAAACCTCTATCCGTGTTGATAGCAGTGTTGAATATGAACTTTTAAGCCGTTTGAATGCTTGTAATAAAGAATTGTTTACTCTTTCTTCAGCGCTTAAAATGGCGGTTGCTTCTGCTGAACGTACTAACGATATTCTTAAAAAAGCAACCGAATATCACGATGATATTTTAAAAATTATGGCAGATATACGCAAATATGCAGACAGTGCCGAAAACGTTGTACCGCCAAGCTTCTGGCCTTATCCCACATTTGGCGAGCTTCTTTTTAAGATTTAACAAAAAATGCGACGCTCTATTGAGCGCCGCATTTTTTTGCGCTGATTAGCAGCAACCGTTGCCGCAGCCGTTGTCACAGCCACAACCATTGTTGTTGCCCCAACCACTGTTACCACAACCGCCACAGCAGAAGAGGATGAGGATTAAGATAATAATCCAGGTACAACCGTTATTGTTACACATATTCGCAAACCTCCTTTTTGGTTTTCGTTACATACTATGTAAAGCTATAAAAAGGTGTTACAAAAAATTTTTTAAAAAGTATTTGACTTTTCCTGACTTTTGTGTATAATTAAAGTCAGAGAAGGTCAAATTTTATTTTTGAGGGATAATATGAGAATAAGTGATTTAATTACAAAAGAAATTATAAGAATGTTAAACGAGTCGGAAGGGCAAATTGCTGAAATCCAGCGTAACGAATTCGCTACACTTATGGGGTGTGCCCCTAGTCAAATTAACTATGTTTTATCCTCGCGTTTTACTCCCGAACATGGGTATATTATCGAAAGTCAACGTGGCGGTGGGGGATATATACGAATAAAGCGCGTGGTTATGAACCACACCTCTGCACTTATGCACATTATTAATGCAATCGGTGACCGAATAGATGCGCTTTCTACACGCGTGCTTTTGGAAAACTGTATTGAAAACGGTATTGTCACACCGGAGGTTGCCAAGGTTATGGCGGCAGCGGTTTCAAATACCGTTATGCAAAATATACCGCCACAGCATAAAGATGCTATTCGCGCGGTAATATTAAAGCAAATGCTTATGACACAAATATAGGAGGTAATTTTATGTTGTGTGAAAAATGTAATAAAAATCATGCTACCACCCATATTAAAACGGTGGTTAACGGTATTGTGAGGGAATACAATTTATGTAGCGAATGTGCCGCAAAAAGCGGTTACGGTTCAAATTCAATTACGGGTATGCTGGCATCAATGCTTGGTGATATGCCTGCGCCCAAGCTTCAAAACCAAAAAACCTGTCAGGTTTGCGGTGCTACCTTTGCGGATATCGCACATAGCGGTAAAATGGGCTGTAGTGAGTGTTATAACACCTTTAAGGATGAAATCTTACCGTATCTTAAAAGGGTGCACGGCGCAACACAGCACACAGGTAAAATTCCTAACCGCGCCCCCCTTATTGTAAGACCTAAAGAAAAAACTGTTGATGAATTACGTCAAGAACTTTCCCGCCTTGTTGCTGAAGAAAAGTATGAACAGGCGGCAGTTGTACGCGATAAAATTAAAGAAATGGAGGGTGAAAATAAATGAGTAGATGGTATATAGAACCTACTGCACAAAACAATATAGCGGTAAGCTGTCGTATTCGTCTGGCGCGAAATTTAGCAGGAATACCTTTTCCAAATAGAATGACAGTTGAAGACCGATGTGAGCTTAACCGCAGGGTAAAAGAAGCGGTTTTAAACGGCAATTCACCCTTTGCGAAAAGCTTGAAATTTATCAATATGTCCGATATACCCGAAATTCAACGTTACGCAATGGTTGAAAGGCATATCATTAGTCCCGAATTTGCGGCTAAAACCGACAACTCGGCTATCATACTGTCAGATGATGAAAGCATAAGTATTATGATAGGCGAAGAAGACCATTTAAGAATTCAAGTAATCAATGCGGGAATGGATTTGAAAAAGGCGTATGATTTAGCTGAAAGCGTTGATGCATTTTTAGGTGCAAGCTTAAATTTTGCTTTTGATAATCGCTTGGGTTATCTTACCGAATGTCCTACAAACCTTGGTACAGGGCTTCGCGCATCGGTAATGCTTCATTTGCCCGCGCTCGAAAATAGCGGTGAAATTGCTAATCTTATTGACTCTATAAGTAAGATTGGCTTCACAGTTCGCGGTATGTACGGCGAGGGTTCAAAATCACTTGCATCGCTTTACCAAATTTCAAACCAAATTACCTTGGGTATTAGTGAAAATAATGCGCTTGAAAACCTTAAGGTAATTGCAATGCAGTTAATTGAAAAAGAAGAAAATGCAAGAAAATCATTAGATATAATAAAACTTGAGGATATTTGTTGGCGTGCAATGGGCACACTTGAAAATGCAAGAATATTATCAAGCGAAGAAATGATTAATTTAATTTCACGTGTTAAATTGGGAATAGGTATGGGCATAATTAATAAGGAATGCTCACCAATTAAAATATTAATAGAGGCGCAACCCTTTATGCTAATGCAGGCAGGCGGTGCTATGAATTCCGCTGACCGTGATATCAACCGCGCCAATATGATAAGGGAAGCGCTTAACTGAAAAGAGGCGACTTTAATTGAAATATAATTTTAAGGGCTTTACTGCAAAAGCAAATGAAGCTATGAACCAAGCGATAAATTCTGCTGAAATATTGGGTCACACCTACGTTGGCAGCGAACACCTGCTTTTGGGTCTTTTGCGTGTTGGCGGCGGTGTGGCGGCCGCAGTGCTTAATCGTCACGGTGTTACTGTAGAGGCAGTAGAGGATATTATTCGCAGTCAAATTGGTTGCGGTACACGTACAAAGCTTTCACCCGATTTTTTCACACCACGCGCAAAGCAGGTGGTTGAAATTGCGTTGCAAAGCAAAACTTCAAGCGGTAAACAGCTTGTAGGCAGCGAACACTTACTGCTTGGAATTTTGGGCGAGGGCGATAACTTTGCAATCCGCTTTTTGAACGATTTAGGTGTAGACGTTGCAAATCTCACACGCGAGCTTTTAGAGGCGGCGGGGGTAGAAATTAACGGCAAAACCGAAAACACCCAAAAAGCGCAAAAAGAAAGCAAAACACCAACCCTTTCAAAGTACGGTCGCGATTTAACCGAAGAGGCAAAAAACGGCAATATCGACCCCGTTATCGGCAGACACGATGAGGTACAAAGAGTAATACAAATTCTTTGCCGCCGCACCAAAAATAATCCTTGCCTTGTTGGTGAACCCGGTGTAGGTAAAACCGCAATTATAGAAGGTCTTGCACAGCAAATTGTTGAGGGTAACGTGCCCGAAATACTATTAAATAAAAGGATATTTTCGCTTGATTTAACAGGTATGGTTGCGGGTACTAAATACCGCGGCGACTTTGAAGAACGCATTAAGGCGGTTATTGAAGAGGTTACTAAGTCTGATGACGTGATTGTCTTTATTGATGAAATTCATACTATAATCGGCGCGGGCTCGGCTGAGGGCTCGACCGATGCGGCAAATATTTTAAAGCCGTCACTTGCGCGCGGTGAGTTCCAACTTATCGGCGCAACCACACTTTCGGAATACCGCAAAAATATTGAAAAGGATTCGGCGCTTGAAAGACGTTTTCAACCCGTTACGGTTGATGAACCAAGTGAAGAGGACAGTATATTAATATTAAAAGGTATACGCGATAAATACGAAGCGCATCATAAGGTGACTATTACCGATGATGCAATAATATCGGCGGTTAAACTGTCAGCGCGTTATATTACTGACCGTTTTTTGCCCGATAAGGCGATTGACCTTATTGATGAAGCGGCTTCAAAGGTGCGCCTTACCGCATCGGCAGTGCCAAAAAATATTAAAGAGTTAGAGCAAAAAATAATTGAAGTTGATGCTGATAAAGAAGAAGCGATATCCTCGCAAGATTTTGAGCTTGCGGCATCACTTCGTGATGAGGTTTCACGACTAAAGACACAACTGCAAACCGAAAAAGATAACTGGCATAAAGAAAATATGCAACTAAGCGGTAAAGTTACCGAAAAAGAAATTTCCGAAATTGTGTCAAGCTGGACTGGTGTGCCCGTTTCACAGCTTACCGAAGAAGAAAGTGCGCGACTTTTAAAAATGGAAGACGTGCTTCATCAAAGAATTATCGGTCAAAATGAGGCGGTTACCGCAGTTTCCAAAGCAATTAGACGCGGGCGTGTCGGTCTTAAAGACCCAAAACGACCTATTGGCTCGTTTATCTTCCTTGGTCCTACGGGTGTAGGTAAAACCGAGCTTTGTAAAGCGCTTGCAAACGCTATGTTTGGCAGTGACGATATGATGATACGGCTTGATATGTCGGAATATATGGAAAAGCATACCGTATCGCGCCTTGTGGGCTCGCCACCCGGTTACGTCGGCTTTGAGGAGGGTGGCCAGCTTACCGAAAAGGTAAGAAGAAACCCATATTCGGTTGTATTGTTTGATGAAATCGAAAAAGCCCACCCCGACGTATTTAATATGCTTTTGCAAATTCTTGAAGATGGTATTCTCACCGATTCACAGGGTAGAAGGGTTGACTTTAAAAACACAGTAATTATTATGACCTCTAACGTGGGTGCGCGACTTATAACCGATAAGCGCGTAAGTTTCGGCTTCTCACAAAGCGAGGATAATAACAGCGATATTAAAACCGCTGTTTTGGGTGAATTAAAAAACACCTTCCGTCCTGAATTTTTAAATCGCGTTGATGATATTGTGGTATTTTCAAAGCTTACCAAAACAGAGGTTGAGGAAATTGCCGAAAAAATGCTTGAAAATTTATCTAAGCGCTCGTCTAGTATCGGTATTACAATATCATTTGACGATGGTGTTAAAAAGGCACTTGCCAAGATCGGATTTGATGCGGTTTACGGTGCGCGCCCTTTAAGACGCGAAATTCAAAATAAGGTGGAGGACCTGCTTAGCGAAAAAATACTTGAAGGCAGTATAAAAGCAGGGGACAAAATACTTTGCGAATACGACGGCAATCAATTTGTTTTTAACAAGATATAAACCTAAAAGGGAACGCATAAGGCATATTAAGTGGTGTGCTTTGCGTTCCTTTTTGTTTGCCGGAAATCATTTGTTGCAATTTGTAAAATGGCATAGTATAATTATGGTGGTATAAAATTTTCGTTCTTAGGGGGAACAAAATAATGAAAATTAAAAATATATTGGCGTTGCTTTTGTCAGTGGTTATTGTGGCTATGCCTTTTGCTTCGTTTACCGCTTTTGCTGATGAAAACGACAATATTTTTGGGGATTTTGATATATTTGACGAAGAGGAAAAGCCATCAACGGCAATAACCGGTACAACAGGCGATTGCACGTGGAAGCTTGAAGGCACAGTTCTTACTATTAGCGGTAATGGTGAGATGGGGGATTATGGTACCATATATGTAAACGGTTCATATATAACAGGTGCGCCTTGGGGAACTTCAATAACCGAAGTTATCATTGAAGATGGTGTGACAAATATAGGTAATTGTGCATTTTATTATTGCGATGGTCTAACAAGTGTAACCATAGGCGATAGCGTAGAAAGTATAGGCTATTATGCATTTGTGTGTTGCGACCATCTAACAAGCATAACAATCCCAGATGGTGTAACAAGTATTGGCGATGACGCATTTATTGGTTGCACCGGTCTAACAAGCATAACCATCCCGGATAGTGTAACGAGTATAGGCGGTAATGCATTTTTGGGTACCGCTTGGTATAATAACCAACCCGATGGGCTTATATATGCGGGTAAGGTTGCTTATGAATATAAAGGCGCTTGCCCATCAACAGTTACCATCAAAGAAGGAACAAAAGGTATTGGTGTTTATGCATTTTATAAGTGCAACAGTCTAACAAGTGTAACCATCCCGGATAGTGTAACAAGTATAGGTTATAGAGCATTTTCCGATTGCACCGGTCTAACAAATATAATAATCCCGGATAGTGTAACAAGTATAGGTTATAGAGCATTTTCCGATTGCACCGGTCTTAAAAGCATAACAATCCCGGATAGTGTAACAAGTATAGGCGATTTTGCATTTTATTATTGCACCGGTCTTAAAGATGTATATTATAGAGGTACGGCGTCAGAGAGGGCAAATATTAGCATCGGTTCATATAATACAGATTTAACTAACGCCACTTGGCATTATGATAGTTGTATCGGCACTGCTGAACACACTTATGATAATGCTTGTGATGTTGATTGTAATATATGTGGTTTTGTAAGAAATCCTAATCACACTTTTGATAACGCTTGCGATACCGACTGCAATGAATGTGGATTTACAAGAACAGTTGGCGAGCATACCTATAGCGAAAAGTTTATCGACCCCACCTGTACCGAAATGGGATATACCAAATATACTTGTACCATTTGCGGTTATGAAGAAATTGGCGATGATGTTCCTGCAATGGGTCACGAATACGAATGGGTTGAGCTTGAGCCCACTTGTACCGATGTGGGTTACACAGGCGAAGCTTGTTTGAATTGCGGTGACACCATTATTGAGGAAGAAATTCCCGCAATGGGTCACAGCTACGAAACCAAAGAAACGTTACCCACCTGTACTCAAATCGGTGGCACTCTTCACACATGTTTGAACTGTGGGGATAACTATGTTACCAATCAAATTCCCGCATTGGGTCATACGTACGGTGATTGGGTGGTTACAAAAAAAGCTACCACCTCCGCATCGGGTAGCCAATATAAGCAATGTTATTGCGGTAACAAGATAACAATGATAATTCCCAAAAAGCTTGCTTTTTCAGGCGCATCATTAACACTTGAAAGTAATATTGCTATTAACTACAAGGTTAAGCCCGAATACTTTAATACAGATAAGTATGACGAAATCTACCTTATCGTAGAATGGGCAGGTCAAACCTATAAGCTTGAAAACCCTGTAT
>JAZQWD010000076.1:0-3699 GCA_045632165.1 Acutalibacteraceae bacterium
CTTAGCGAACCGTATTGTGCGCGTGTTGTATTATCCTTAAGGTTGTCGGGATTTTTAATAAAAAGGCGGGTTAATAGGGAAGTCATTATATTTTAGCCCCTTTAGCGCCTTTTGCACCACCGAAGGATACACCCGATAAAATATTGGTGTCGATAGTGTAGGTGATATTTTCGCGACCACGTTGACGGCGGAAAGCAAGCTCAATCATACGGTCGATAAGGTCGGTATACTTAACACCTGTTGCTTCCCATAAATAGAAAGCAAGTGAACCGGGAATAGTGTTAATTTCATTAGCGTAAACAGTATCAGTCGAGGTATCAATCATAAAGTCGATACGAACAACACCGTTAGCGCCGATTGCTTTAAATACTTTACAAGCTAAATTACGGATTTCAGCCGATTTTTCATCACTTAAGTCAGCGGGGATTTTACGGCCTAGTGACGCCATACCTTTACTTTGACCGCCTTTTTTGGAATTGCCCATATATTTATCTTCGTAAGATAAAATTTCATCATTCATAAAGGGCTCTTCACAAACGCTTGCTTCACATTCGTCAGCGTTGCCCAAAACCGAGCAGTTGATTTCACGAAGTGAGGTAATTGCCTTTTCAACCAAAACCTTGTCAGCAAAGGAAATAGCAAGCATAATAGCCGAATCAAGCTCGTTTTCAGTATTAACCTTAGTAATACCAACGCTTGAGCCGAGGTTTACGGGCTTAACGATAAGCGGGAAGCCGACCTCTTTTGCAATTTTGTCGCAAATAGCTTGCTTTTCAGCAACGTATTCACGTGCACGGAAGGTTATGCAATCCAAAACGGGAAGACCTGCGTTTTTAAGCACGTCTTTAAATACTGCTTTGTCCATACCTACAGCTGATGAAATAATATCGCAACCAACGTAAGGAAGGTTTAAGTATTCAAAGAAGCCCTGAATTGTACCGTCTTCACAGTTTGTGCCGTGAACAACGGGGAATGCAACGTCAATAACAGTTGCAACGTCCTTTTTAAATATTTTCTTTTCTATATCACGCATTAAAACGTTATCGCCCTCGCGCACGAAGTAAACCTTTTTGCACTTTTCTAAAAGTTCGGGTAAATTGCGGTATTCTTCAATAGTGAATAACGCATTACCGGTATACATTTCACCGTTTTTGGTAACGTAAACGGGAGTAACGTCATACTTATCGCGATTGATTGCACGCATTGCTTGAACGGCTGAAATAATTGATACCTCGTGTTCAACGGTGCGGCAACCGTAAAAAACAGCAACATTAGTTTTCATTTTTATCACCTTAATTTAAATAGTTATCGGGCAAATCGTTTTCAAAAAGAACAACGGTGCTTTGGTCTGCAAAGCGGTTGTAAATTTCCATCGCTTCTTTAAAGGAAGCAGCGATATATAAATTTTCTTGTGGGAAGTCGGTGGTTTTAACCGCGTCAGCCATCGGCTTTGAACGGTTTATGCCAACCAAAATTATAATATCCGCATTTTTAGCGGCTTCTAAACCTAAGTTATAGTTACATTCGTATTCTTTTTCGCCAAGCTCAATAAGACCGGGGGTAACCACAACCTTTTTCATACCGTCGAAAGAACCGAGAACTCTAACCGCTTCCAAACAACCCTCGGGGTTGGAGTTATAAGCATCATCAATTAAAAGTGAGCCCTTATTAAACGGTTTCATTTCGAGACGGTGTTCGGCCGGTTTTAATGATGCAACGGCATATTTAATATCTTCGGGTGAAACGCCCAATTCGTAAGAAAGTGCAACCGCACCGATAATATCAATTATACTGTGTAGTCCCAAAAGCTTGGTGTTAAGGTCAATCGAAATATCCTTAATATGAACGGTAAAAGAACTTCCGAATTTACCGTAGCTTATATTGTCGGCATAATAGGTGAAATCTTTGCTCGTACCGTAAATTTTGCAATCTCTATCAAGCTGACGGGCAATTTCAGCACTGTCGCCGTTAGCAAAAAGCATACCGCCCGCTTTTCTAACGTGTTCTTCAAGTTCAAACTTGGTTTTGTAAACGTTTTCGATAGATTTAAAGGTTTCAAGATGCTGGGGACCAACTGAAGTAATAAGACCGTGGTGGGGTTTTGCAATAACGCAAACCTCATTAATATTTCCAACCTCTTTAGCACCCATTTCACAAACAAAAATTTGTGTTTGTGGCTTTAACATTGTGCGGATTGTTCTCACAACACCCATAGGAGTATTAAAACTGTGTGGTGTGCACATAACGTTAAATTTTTCGCTTAAAATACGGGTTAAAATAAATTTTGTAGTGGTTTTGCCATAGCTACCCGTAACACCGATAACAATTAAATCTTTATGTGCTTTAATAATGCGTTTTGCATCATTTATATACCAAGCGTTTACAAGCGCTTCAATAGGTGAATTTAAAATTCGGCAAATAAGGGTTAATACAGGGGAAAGCATAGCGACAAAAACTGTGGCAAAGAAGCTGTAGGGAACAAATATACCTAAAACCACAAGCCCTGCCGATACTAAAAACGCGGTAACGAATAATCTTTTAACGCGCGCTGTAAGAGCAAGTGCTTTTACCGATTTCTTTTGCATTTTAATTGCGGTGTTAAGACGAAATGCAAAAATTATAACCGCAAGTATTAAAGCGGGGATATTAAGTTCAAAAAACAATAAGACACAAGCGGCTGCCGCAAAGATAATATCAAATATCAGTCTTGTGCGATAAAAGGGGAATACCCACTTTAAATAACGCGAAATGTAATAAGAATTTTGTTGAAGCATTTGGTATTGGCGAACTATTGAGCACATACCCGATGCTGCAATAAACGAAATTGCTAAAACAAAGAAAATATCCATAAATTCTCCTTTTAACTTAAAAAGCTATTAATAATTGCCTGTGCCTCATAGGGCTTTTCACAAAATGAATAATGCCCCGTACCTTTGATAACACATAAGCCACAGTCTTTAATTTTAGATTCAATAATTTTTGCATCACTCAAAGGTGTTGCGGTGTCGTTTTCACCCCAAATAAGCAAGGTAGGACAAGAAATATTACCGATAATATCGCGCAAATCGGTATTAACCAAGCTTACCAAAGTTTTGCGGAGCACTTCGGGTGCGGCGTTATAATCGGCCGAGCCATAGTAAGCGCGCGCTTTATCCAAAAGACCACCGCTGAATTTTTTAATAACCGGCAAGGTTAAAAACCATTTTATAACCTTAAAGCTTTTGGCGCGGAATTTTTGCTTAAAGCTTTTTTTAGGTATAAGCCCTGCCGAGTCTAAAAGCACAATTTTAGGCGGGTTAACCATACCTTCGGCCGCCATTTTAAGTGTAACGCGACCGCCGTGTGAATGACCGAACATTATTGGGTTTTCGATATTTAAGGCCGCCATAAATTTAAGCACAAAGTCACAGTAATCGTCAAGGGTCCAAGGGTTTTCCATAGTGTCAGACCCGTCACAGCCAGGGAAGTTTAAAGCAACCACACGATAGCGGTTTTTTAGCAAATTTATAATGCCGTTATAAACGGTGTATGATGAATTCCAACCATGAAGTAAAAGCACGGGCTGACCGCTGCCTTCATCGGCGTATTTTATGTTAAGACCGTCGATATTTATGTTCATATAATACTCCAATATATATAATTAAATATATTATACCAAATATTAACACAAAATAGAAGACCTAATTTTAAAATTTTTTA
>JAZQWD010000077.1:0-10019 GCA_045632165.1 Acutalibacteraceae bacterium
ATATCGTTACAGGCGAAGAAGCCGAAAAGCTTATGGAATTTGTTGAAAATAATCTTCAATGCGAATACGGTTATATTCAACAGCTCCCCAGCTATAGCAAGGGTGACCCCCACGTTGGCCGTATGACCTATTTCCAAAGGGGTTGCTATGAAAACGGCTCGGTTTATAACCACGGTTGTGCATTTAAACTTGTTGCTGATTGCCGTTTAGGTAACGGTAACGCCGCTTTAAAAACCTTTAAGAAAATGATGCCCGACAACCCCGATAACCACTACGACCACTCGGGTGTTGAACCCTATGCATTTACCAATATGTTCTTAGGGCCCGAAAACGAATTCCGTGCAGGCGAAACCGTACAGCATTGGGTTACAGGTACTTGTGGTTGGCTCTTTAAGGGTGTTGTTGAGTATATGCTCGGTGTTCAGGCCGACTATGACGGTCTTGCAATTCGCCCCGTTTTACCCGACGAATGGACCGACGTTAGCGTTCACCGTGTATTTAGAAACGCAACCTACGAAATCCGTATTTTAAACCGCAAACCAAACGGTAAAACAGTTATCACTGTTGACGGCAAAGCTATTGACGGAGATATTTTACCCGATTTTAACGACGGAAAAATTCATAACGTTTGTGTTGAAATAGTCTAAATGGTGTTGGACTATATTGACACACTCGTGTCGGGTATCTCAAAGTGTGGCACAAGAGCTATTAAAAGATGTATCGTAAAAAATAAGCAAGGCAAATTTTGCCTTGCTTATTTTTGTATAACGCCTTGAAAAACTAGTTTGATTATGTTATATTTACTCAAAAGAGGTGACCTAAAGTGAATAGAGATACATACTACGATTTTAAATTGAAGCTTTTCGCGTGGTTAGATAAAGCGCTTGAAAACGGCACACCCGATAATGTTGTTGCGCTTTGCTTTAACTTATATGAATGTGAAGCTTGCAACTGGAAGTTAGAATTAATCGGTACGGATAAATATAACGAAAATGAAGACTGGGCTTGTGATGAGGTGTTTGACTTTTCAACACGTGAAAACCCTTTTGTTTGGCAAGAAACACCGCGTTCTAAGTGGGAATTTGTAAAAGACAAGGTGTTTTTAGCTTTATATGAATATCTTAAATACGGTAAATATAACGATATTTTATTTTCTAAAAAATGTGTTGCACTTGGCTATGTCGAAGGCGATTTGACAGTTATTCATACCAAGAAAAAACAAAAATTTTTCGTTTCTCAATATTTGATTTTTAGTTTACTTACCTTGATTTTATTAATTGGTTTATATTTAGTAGATGTTTTTGTTTTACATATTGGATTTGAAATTGATTTAATTAAGTTTATAATTTTATGCGTTTCTATAGTTTTGTTTTATTTAAAGTTGGCGAACAATGAAAAGAAAATTTTCGCCACTATCGAAAATACAAATTATGAAGAAATTGGTTTTGCATTTAAATATGATAAGAAAAGCAAAGTCAACCTTTTAATAGCAATAAAATATTTTCACAATGGCAATTATTTTAAATGCATTAAAAAGTTAAATAAACTTTACGATAAAACAGAAAATCTGGCTGATAGACAAGCGGTAGAAATTTTTGCAGCACTTACCTGCGAGAAAATCGACAGTATTGATGATGCTATAAAGGGTTATGAGGCGGTTTTGCGTGAAAATCCATTAAATATAACGGCTCTTAATAATTTGGCAGCCATCTACAGTAAAAGAGAAAACTATGATAAAGCGATTCATTACGCTACAACTGCTGTTAATGCGGCTAACGAACCGATTGCTTATACCGCATTAGCTACTGCATATTTTAAATCGTTTGATTTAGAAAAGGCAAAGGTTTACGCTAAAATTGCACTAGAACTTAACCCTAATTTAGTACAGGCAATTAACGTTTTGGCTATGGCTTACACTTTAGAAAAAGATGAAAGGGCAGAGGAGTATATTGATTTAGCGCTTAAAAACGGTGCGAAAAAGATAAAAATAACTACTGCGATTGATTTTTATAAAGAAGAATACGAAAAATTCGAAAAGAAACAAAAGAAAGTAAATGAACTTTTAGGTAAATGGTGTGAAGCAACTAAAACAAAAACTATTTCTGTGACATTAACTAACAATACTTGCAAGAGCGTTTTGGGAGGTAAGATTAACGAAGAAGCACCAATTTCTAAAAACGGTTTGAAAATGAAATTGCTTGCGGCGGTTTTCTGTTCCGAACTGCCGGAAAATACATTAATGCCTAAAAAGGGTGTAATAAGATTTTATATAGCACCTGATGAATATTATGGCGCGGATTTTGATTATTTTAATTTAAATATTCAAAATAATTTTAAAGTGTTGTATGATGAAAATGAAGACAAATTCATTACTGCTTTAGATGAAGAATTTAATGTCGATTTTCCTGTATTACGAAGCAGTTATCTATCCTTTGAAGCTGTTGATACTTGTATGACGTTATCAGATTATCGCTTTGAAAAGACTTTCAAATCTATATTTACTGATGATATTGATGCGGATGTTATTGATGATTTTGAAACCAAAATAAATGTGTTTAAACATCAAATTTTAGGTTATCCCTCATTTACGCAGGAAGACCCGCGAGAAGACTTCAAATTTGAAAAATATGATACATTACTATTTCAACTTGCAAGCGAATGTGATACGGGTGACGAAATAATGATAGGCGATTCGGGTATAATGCAGTTTTTTATTCCTAATGAAAAGCTTGAAAATTGCGATTTTTCTGACGTTCTTTACACCTGGGATTGTTATTAAATAACTTAAAAAAGATATTTGGCGCAAATGCTAAATATCTTTTTTTATATTAAATTTGTGCGTATAATTATCAAATTTTTTACTTTTTATTGCAAAGGGTTTTATTTGTGTTATAATCAAATTAATCAATTTTGGGGGTGGGATTATGAAAACAATTTCACTAAAAGGCGAATGGAATTTAAAAGGTAAAAATCAATCGGCAGACGATGGCGCTAATATTGATATTGTAGCTAACGTTCCCGGTTGTGTTCAGCTTGATTTATCAAACGAAGGCATATTACCAAACGATTTATTTTTAGGCCTTAACGTAAAAGAGACCGAAAAATTTGAAGACTATGAATGGTGGTATGAAAAAACCTTCGATTGCCCCGAGGTTAAGAAAAATGTTTTTATTGTTTTCGAGGGTGTAGATTGCCTTGCTGAATATTATTTAAACGGGCAAAAAATCGGTGAAAGCGACAATATGTATATTGCTCACGAATTTAAGATTGATGATTATTTAATCGACGGTGAAAACCGTTTAGTTGTTCATATTAAATCCGCTACACTTTATGCCGATGAGAAGGATTATACTATTAAGCTTATAGATAATGCCAAAAATCTTGAAGCAAGACATATTAGAAAAGCACCCCACAGCTTCGGGTGGGATATTATGCCTCGTCTTGTTACCGCAGGACTTTGGCGCGACGTTAAAATTGAAATTCGAGATAAAATTTATTTTTCACAAATGTTTTTTTATGCGCCTAATAATAACGGCAAGTTTTACTACGTTTTAGAGGGTGACCATAATGATTTTAAAAAGGTTGAAATTGAAGTAAATGCCGCTTGCGGGGAAAGTGAACTTTCTTTCCGCATACCCTGTAACAAAAAGTACGGTATTTATTATTTTTGGATAAAGGACGCTAAAAAGTGGTTTCCTTACGGCTATGGTGAACCAAATTTATACGAAGGTACAGTTAAAATTCTATCTGATGGGGAAGTAGTACACGAAGAAAGTATTGGCTTTGGTGTAAGAACGGTCGAGCTTGACCGCAGAGACCCAACCGATAAAGATAAAGGTCAATTCCGTATTTTAATTAACGGTGTTGAAATTATGTGCAAGGGTTCTAATTGGGTGCCACTTGATGCTATTCATAGCCGAGACAGTGCGCGTTATGATGAAGCATTGGCGCTTGTAAAGGATATTGGCTGCAATATTTTACGTTGCTGGGGCGGTAACGTTTATGAAGATCATAAATTCTTTGATTTTTGCGACAAAAACGGTATTATGGTTTGGCAAGATTTTGCAATGGCTTGTGCAAATTACCCCGAAGATGATGAATTTAAAAAGAAGCTTTCTCACGAGGCAACTGCAGTTATACGAAAACTTCGAAATCATCCTTCTATTATTATGTGGGCGGGGGACAACGAGGTAGACAGTTGTACTTCAACCTACAACCCCGATAATAACACTCTAACACGTGAGGTTTTGCCAAAGTGCATTGAACTTAACGATTTAGGTCGACCGTATTTACCAAGCTCGCCTTATATTACAAGCTATATGTACGAAAAAGGTGAAAGACCGCAGGTTATCGGTTCTAATATGGTGGAAGACCATTTATGGGGACCGCGTGATTACTTTAAAAGTGAATTTTACAGCACTAACAAAGCGCGTTTTGTAAGCGAAACGGGTTATCACGGTTGTGCATCGCTTGAATCTATTAAAAAATTTATAACACCCAATAATATATGGCCTTATCTTAATGATGAATGGACGCTTCACTCAACCGATAACAACGGTCGAAATCATCGTGTTTTGCTAATGGAAAAGCAGGTGAACATACTTTTCGGCTTTGTGCCCGATAATATTGACGATTATATTTTAGCATCGCAAATATCACAAGCCGAGGCAAAAAAGTATTTTATCGAACGAATGCGTGTCGGTCGTCCCGATAAGACGGGAATTATTTGGTGGAATTTGCTTGACGGATGGCCCCAAATGTCAGATGCCGTAGTTGACTATTACTTTAACAAAAAGCTTGCTTACGGCTATATTAAACGCTCACAAGCGCCTTTTGCTGTAATTGCAGGCGAGCCGTCAAATGGCGTTTTACCGATTTACGCTTGCAACGATACGTTAAATGATATAAGCTTTTCTCTTGTTATTAAAAATCTAAATACTAACGAGGTTATTTTAGAAAATAATTTTGAAGTTTTAGAAAACCGAACAACCAATATTTTAAATATTAATAATAATTTTGAAAACAATACCTGCTTAATTTTCGAGTGGTTTATTGACGGTGAAAAATATTGGAACCATTATCTAATCGGTGAAAAGCCGATTGATTTTAAAACCTATTGTGAAAATTTGAAAAAATACGGTTTTGATAAGTAAAACTAAAAGCATCCCGATTAATTTCGGGATGCTTTGTATTTTTTATATTTACTTTTTATACTATTTTGTTATAATGGATTTAGAAGAAAGGTGGCGGTATAATGCTCGGTTTAAAACGTGGCGAGGTTGCGCTTTTTCCGCACGAAATAGAGTGGGAAATTGAAGCGCAAAATACGATTAAACGTTTAAAAAATATATTGGGTGATGTTATTGTTGATATTCAGCACGTTGGAAGCACCGCTATACCGTCTATTAAGGCAAAGCCGATTATTGATATTGCGGTAAGCGTTAACGGTTTTGACGAGGTTTTAAAGCATAATTATATACTTGAAAGTAACGGCTTTTATCATCGCCCAAGTAAAGAGCAAAATCAATTACTGTTTAGTTGTGGAAGTTTTTATGATAATATTGGTGATTTACAAACCCACTTTATTCACTTCGTTTTGAATAATAGTATGGAATGGATTAATTATATAAATTTCCGTGATTATTTAATTAATAATTCTGATATTGCAAAAGAGTATGAAACATTAAAAACTAAGCTCTGTGAGGTCGCTAAAGATCGTGCTGAATATACAGCCGCTAAGCACGATTTTATTACTTTTACGTTAAGAAAAGCGCTTGTTAAATCTTATCTTGGTAAAACTGTTCATATTGAAATTGACCGTCCTGTCGGTTACGTACACAAAAAGGAAAAATACAGCTTGGTTTATCCGATTAATTACGGCTATATACCCGACGTTTTGGGTGGAGACGGGGAAGAGCTTGATGTTTATTTAATGGGTGTAAGTGAACCTATTAAAGAGTGTGACGTTCATATTATTGGCATAGTTCACCGCGAAAACGACGTTGAGGACAAGCTGATTTCAGCACCGATTGGTATGAACTTTTCAAAAACAGAAATTGAAAATGCAATTAATTTTCAAGAAAAGTATTATAAAACATATGTGGAAGTGTTTAAATGAAAGAATATTTAACTCATTTTTTTATAGATTTTAATTACCAAAAATCCGACAGTGAGTACTTATTAAAAGTTTATAATAATATTTGTGAAAACCCATCGGCAAATGCTTTGATGGATAAAGCTATTGGAATTTATTCGTCGGATATTAACTGCAATTTTGCAGCTTTATTATCTATTGCCGATGAAATTAGCAAAGCTATAAACGTGCATAAGTACACAACCGAGCTTTTAGTGTGTATTTGCCTTACAAAGCGCCTTAAAAGTGAGTATATATCTCGTAATATTGATTTAGAAATTTTCAAAAATTCTATTTTAGATTTACGTTACAAGTTAGATGAATGCAAGCTTGTAAAGGGTATAGTTGGTAGCTTTGTTGCTGATTGGTTTTATGGTTGGTTTAATTTAACCCGTTTTGCATTGGGTAGATTACAGTTTGATATGTCTACTTTGGGTACCGAATATAAAGGTCTTTCGGCTGATCGTTTTGCGCTTGCGGTACATATTCCGCGTAGCGGTGAGCCGCTAACGACTGATGCTTGTGATTCGTCGTTTAAATTGGCGAAAAAATTTTTAAAGATAAGTTTTTAGGCAATTACGTTTTTACTTGCCATTCTTGGCTTTTATATCCCGAAAACGTTGCAATTTTATCTAAAGAATCTAATATTTATAAATTTGCAAAGCGTTTTGATATAGTTGATTTTGGCGTTAAAGAAAACAATCCTGATTTATGGCGAATATTCGATACTGACGAAACCGATTTTAATCTATTGCCGCAAAATACCTCGTTACAAAAATCATACGTTAACCACCTTAAAAACGGTGGAAAAATGGGTTGGGCTTTTGGTATTATTTTAATGTGAAAATAAGTGGGTGTGTAAAATGATTTTTAGAAAAATGCCTGTATATAACTTTGAAAATTTGTGTTTTGAAAATATTAAAAATGCCGATTTTTTGAAGGATAATTTTTATATTTCATTACCCAACGTTTGGGGTAAAAAGCAAGAAAGAATTTTATTTAACGCACCCGATTCTTTCTTGATTAGAGTAATTAAACGTTCGCTTTGGGATGGTAATGACGACAATGCCGCAATCCACCGCGAGGGTTGTTTTTACTTTAATGAAAATGATGAATATATCCTTGAAGTAAACTGCGATATGATGACTAAAAGCGGCAACGAAAAGCGTAAATGCGTTGTTAGATTGCCGTTATCAATGCCTTCCGTTAAAGAGGGAAATATAGGTGTTTATTTTGACGGTGCTTGGGTTAGAATAATGCAAAGCGGCGAGATTTTAAATGAAAATTCGGGTCTTGACTGTTTTTGTGTACCAAGCGGTGATATTTTTATTGCTGAAGAGTTTAAGGATATAAAAGCCGCAAACGTTAACGAGGTTAACGTTACTTATCGCGAAGAAAAATGCGATATGACGGCTGATTTTTATTTTCCTCACGGTTTTAATACCTTTGTCGGTGACGTTATGACCTTTACTCATAATAACACTTATCATTTAATGTATTTATTAGACCGTCGTCATCACTCTAGCCGTAATGCTTGCGGAGCGCATTATATTGCTCATATGACAAGTGAAAACTTGGTTGATTGGTACGAGCAAACACCGATTACTGAAATTACCGAGCCGTGGGTTACTTATGGTACGGGTACAATGCTTTTTCATAGCGGTAAATATTATATGACATACGGCCTTCATACCGAAAGATACTTGGATAACGTCCCAAAAATTGAGCCGAAATTCGATAAAGATAAGCAAGAATTTATTCCTATTTCTTATGATGATATTTATGCACAAGGCGGTTTGCCTGCGGGTGCTTCATATTCTGTAAGTGATAACGGAATTGATTTTACTCCTTCCAATATCCTTTTTCATGCGGCACGTAATCCAAGTGCTTTTCTAAATGAAAAAGGCGGTATCGAGCTTTATTGCGGTTATGGTGGTGAGGGTGTATTTACCTCAAATAGTTTTGATGAACCGTTTAAGGTTTCAAAAAATAACTTTGAATTTGTAAAGAATTCATTAACCCATAATACTTCAGAATGTCCTGCGCTTTTCAGTTGGAAAGATTATAAATATTTAATCGTTGGCTTTACGGGATATTTCAGAACTCAAAAACCGAACTGTGATGAATTTATTGACGCCGCACTTTTGGGCGAAAATATTTACGACGGCTTGTCAGTACCGATGGTAGCAAGCTTTAAAGATAACCGCCGTATTATTGCGGGATGGGTGCGTTCTCCCCATGGTTGGGGCGGTGTGCTTATGCAACGTGAGCTTATACAAGAAGATGGCGGTAAGCTTGGTATGAAATGGATACCCGAGCTTGCACCAAAGCTTAAAAACGAAATTAAAGGCAACAAGCTTGAAAAATACAAAAGCTATTATTTGGAGTTTGAAGTTAATCCCAATAATGCAAATAGATTTGGTGTATCTTTTGCAAACGGTAAAACCGCTTGTACGTTGACGCTTGATTTTAATAAAAAGCGTGTGCAAATTAATGATGCTGAGTTTGGTGAATTTGGTGGAGAAATATTAACTATGCCCGAGCTTTTGACCGACGTCGAAGTTGGAAAACCTTACAGCACATCTAACTGTTACAATTTGCCCAACAATGCCCGTAATTTCTGCTTACCCGATATTCAGGGTATTGATAAACCTTTTAAATTAAAACTTATGCTTCGTTATTCAAAGCGTATGCGCGCAACCGTAATCGATGCTGAAATTGCTGAAAGAAGAACGCTAATTTCAGTGCGCGAAAACTTTTTCCCAATCGAATTTAAAACCATTTTTGATGGTGAATTGGAAATTGACAAAATTAAGGTGTATGAAATTTAATTTATACGCCCCAAGCAATTACACAAAAATCCGCAACTTTGTTGCAGATTTTTCTTTACTTTTTGGGTGTTCGATTATATAATCAAGGTAAGGGGTGATTGCTTTGTTATATAAAGAAAGTTTAATTTTCCCGTCGGTAAACGGTTCGCATTATCGTATACCAAACGTTTGTGTTACTAAAAAAGGGACTTATATTGCTGCTTGTAACGACCGAAAGGGCAGTGTTGGTGATGAATCAAAGGTTCAATTTCTTACAATGTGCCGCAAACCGGTAAACGGTGATTGGGAAGAAGTAATATCTCTTGGTGAGCGCCCCGGTTGGGTTTGTTTTATGGGTAATTTGGTTTATGATGCGGTGCGTGACTGTGTAATGCTGTTCGGCCAATGGGATGCCGAGCGCTTCGACGAGTTTAACGACGTTCCTGATGAGGAGCTTAAAAAACGTGAGGAACGCATTAAACAAAGGGCGATTGACGAGGGTGTCAGCTGGGGCGATTTTGTTATGGAATCGTTCGATGACGGTTTAACCTGGCAAGAAAGACCGGTTGAATTTTTGCCCGTAAAACAGCTTCATTCTGACGGTAAATACTACGATATAACCGCCTGGACACACGGCTGCGGTCATGGTATAACCCTAAAAAAAGGCGCGCACAAAGGTCGTTTATTAGTGCCTGCAAGAACTAATATTGGCAGATATAAAACCAGACCCGAACTTCGTGAACATTGTTATAACTGCGCCATTTACAGCGATGATAACGGAATCACTTGGCAAACCTCAAACTGTGTTCAAATAGGAACGGGTGAGGGGACTTTATGTGAAAATTCCGATGGTAGTATAACCTATAATTCACGTTCATTTTTTAAGGATGGGCCGCGTTATATTGCAACCTCTTTTGATGGTGGCGAAACATGGACAAACTTTAGAAAAGACGACTTTTTAATTGAAGATTTAGCACCCGGCCCATTTGGTTGCGGTGGTTGTAACGGTGCGATTATAAGGGTTGATAAAAATGATTTAAAAGATAATCATTTATTACCCGACGGTGCTGACGGGG
>JAZQWD010000078.1:0-1606 GCA_045632165.1 Acutalibacteraceae bacterium
AAAATCGGTGTCGGCTGTGCCGACGGATTTATATATCGTGCCGTAGGCACACATTATTTATTATTTATTATTTTTTCTTTATTCTTTTTTCTTTTGGGCATCTCCCCGATAAACTCTAATTTAAACAGTAAAAAAAGCGGTAGAACCGAAAAGTTCTACCGCTTAAAGTTTATATATTAGATTGACAAATCTTCAACAATGAGGTTGCGAACACCATTTTCGTCTACAATGGGAGCAGCATCACGTACTTTGAAGAATTTTTCAGCAACTTGGGGGAAGAGAGCATAGCTTAATACGTCTTCAACCGATCCGTTGCCAAGACCCTTAGCTTCAAGTTCTGCCTTGTACTTAGGAAGTTCAGGTTCAATAAGGTCAGCAGGACGGCAGGTAATAACCTCGTCGTTACCGATGCACTTATTAAGAACGTCTTTGTCAACAGGTGCAGGTAAGCGGCCGTATTCGCCTTTTAACATACCCTTAGATTCTTTAGGAACCATCTTGTATCTTTCACCTGCAATTACGTTCATAACTGCCTGAGTACCAACAATTTGGCTTGTGGGGGTTACAAGGGGAGGATAACCAAAGTCTTTGCGTACACGCGGAACTTCAGCAAGAACGTCGTAATATTTGTCTTCTTTACCGGCTTGCTTAAGCTGTGAAAGCATATTTGAAAGCATACCACCGGGAACCTGATAAATAAGGGTTTTAGTATCAACGTTTAATACCTTGGGGTCTAAAATACCATCTGCCTTCATCTTATCAGCAACCTTACGGAAGTGAGCGGCAACTTCGCTTAACTTATTAAGGTCAAGACCTGTGTCGCGAGCTGTACCTTGAAGCGTTGCAACCAATGCTTCGGTTGCGGGCTGTGCAGTACCGTTTGCTAAGGGAGATAATGCGGTATCTACAATATCAACACCTGCTTGAGCAGCCATCAAGTAAACCATGTCACCTGTACCGGTGGTGTTGTGAGTATGAAGGTGAATCGGAACACTTACGTTTTCCTTAAGCTTTTTAACAAGTGAATATGCATCAAAGGGTAAAAGCAAGTTTGCCATATCCTTAATACAAATAACGTCAGCACCCATTTGTTCAAGCTCTTTTGCAAGCTTTACAAAGTATTCTTCGTTATGAACGGGGCTTTCGGTATAGCTTAATGCGGGTTCGCAAATACCACCGTATTTTTTACAGCTCTTGATTGCCTGTTCAAGGTTACGGGTATCGTTAAGCGCGTCGAAAATACGAATAACGTCGATACCGTTTTCAATTGATTTACCAACAAAGGAATCAACAACGTCATCGGCATAGTGCTTGTAACCGAGGATGTTTTGACCGCGGAAAAGCATCTGGAGCTTGGTATTTGGCATATATTTTTTAAGTGTACGAAGTCTTTCCCAAGGGTCTTCGTTTAAAAAACGCATACATACGTCGAAGGTAGCGCCGCCCCAACATTCAAGTGACCAATAACCCATTTGGTCTAGCTGTTCAAGTGCGGGAATCATATCTTCGATTTTCATTCTGGTTGCCGCTTGTGATTGGTGAGCGTCACGCAAAATGGTATCGGTTATAAATAATTTTTTGTTGTTCATTTAAATTCTCCTTTAGC
>JAZQWD010000079.1:0-3587 GCA_045632165.1 Acutalibacteraceae bacterium
CGATTATGCTTACGGCAAATAATTAAACTTAAAAAACCACCTCGAAAGAGGTGGTTTTTTTGTGAAAAATATAGTTTATACAAAATAAAAATTTGTATCCCAAGCAGGGAGGTATTTAAAATGGCGGACATAAATTTTATAATCGTCTCTAATATCTAAAACTGCTTTGGGTATGGTTAAAAAATCATCTGTGCGGTGGTATGCTGAAATAAGCATTTTCGGTTTATTTTCTAAAATGGTTTGCTTCGCACCGTTAATTGCGGCAACTTCTTCGCCCTCAACATCCATTTTAATATATGTGGGATTAAAGTTTAGCGAATCTATCGTTACCGCTTCGATTTCATCCTTGCCATCACCTAAAACTGAATTTCTACCGCCTAGCATTTTAAAATTGACGATTTCGCACTTGTCTGAAACGCAAGCGTTAATCGGCATGAAATTTTGAATGTTTTTGGTATTATTTAAAAGTTTTCTAAAGGTTTTGCGGTCAGGTTCAAGGGCACAAATGCTTTCATAGTCGGGGCAGTTATTCACAAAGCCCAAAACTGTATCACCGTTATATGCGCCAAGGTCTAAAAAGCGTTCATTTTTAAGCTTTAAAAATGAACTGTACGGCTCGCCTTCATCAACCTGACAGTCAATTAAATAATTGATTTTTCCGCTTAGTTTATATTTTAAAATGTTTTCAAAGGTTTTTTTGGAAATATCATCTGCCAAGCGGTCATAAACCCATTTGAGTGTGTTGGCATTTTTGTGTAAAAACTCACTATCAAAAAGCCCATCTCCAATAACGGGTACTTCGGGCGCATAAAGTTCTTGCTCGCTCCCGATTTTCAAAATGTTTTCTATAACGTCGGGTAAACTACTGCCGAAGCATAAAAGCACAATCATATCACCATATTTTTGCTTTAAGTCGCTGTAGCTTGAAATTACGTGGCCGTGAAAAAGCTTTGGTCGTACAAAGCCATCACTTGCGAAAACACCTTTATACTCAATACCTTTTTTGTCCAAAATTTTTATTATTTTATCTGCACCGTTGCCCATGCCATAAAGTACAATTGGTTTTTTTGCGTTCTTTAAATATTCCCAAAGTTCTTTTTCCATAAATTTATCCTTTGTTTTTTGTATAATACGATTTTTATTTTTATATTATACCATTTTTCTCAATAAAGGGCAAGTTGTTTAAAAATATTGATTTTTTAAAAAATTAGTGTTATAATTTCACTATCTATGGCTTTTGCTATTAAAGGAGTAGGTTATGAACCGTAAAATTAGAGGAATTTCAAATTGGCTTTTAAGCAAACTTTATTTTACCGATGAAAATAAGCGTGAGGTTTTGGCACAATTCCGTTACACCGCACTTTATTTTGTTGCGTTTTTGTTTTGGGAAATTTTGCTTCGCTCACAAATTGGTTTTGAGGATATGACCTTTTATTTTATATTCTTTTTACCTAGTATTTCGGTACTTTTTGCAACCCTTACAGGGTGGTTTAAGAAAAAACTAATCGGCAACCGCATTATAACACCCATTATTATGCTTTTGCCTTTTGCTTTTTACGTTAGTCAGCTTGTCTACTATCGTATATTTGGTTCACTTTTCTCAGTTTCGATGATGGGTGTCGGTGGCGACGCTATGAAGGACTTCGGCTGGGCATTGTGGGATACAATTAAAGATTCTATTCTTTGGATAATACTTTGCCTTTTACCTGTTTTAGCATCAGGAATATATGCAATTTCTGCACCTAAACGTAATTTTGGCGGTTTTGGTATTAAAATTCATATTGCATCGTTTTTAAGTGTATTTGTTTTGTGGGGCTTAGCGGTTTTAATGCTTCTGCCTTTTGGTAAGGGCGATTTTTCGCCTTATCATGCATACACCTCAAGTTATATCGATACCGATACTGCTTCAAGCCGTTTGGGTGTTTTAACAAACTCTATTGTTGAACTGGGTTATAAAATTTTTGGTGGCAGTGAAGAACCTCAAGACACCTTAGTTATACCCGATGCACCCGATGAACCCCAAATTGATACTACGCCAAACGTTATTGCAGGGCTCGATTTCAGTCAGTTAAAGCTTACCACGACCGATTCGGGCAAGCAAGCGCTTTGTGATTATTTCAATTCATTAAGCGGTACTAATAAAAACGAATATACAGGCAGTATGAAGGATTATAATTTAATTTATATTACTGCTGAAGCATTTTCAAGCTATGCTATCGACCCTGTAGTTACACCTACGCTTTATAAAATGAGTCAAGGTGGTATAGTGCTTAACAATTTCTATAACTCCTTTAAAAATACAACCACCAACGGTGAGTACGCATTTATGACAGGTCTTTGGCCTGACGTATCGCGCGTGGCTAATGCAAACTCGACTGCGGGTAGCTTTGTACAGTCAAAAAACAAGCTTTTGCCTTTTACACTTGGTACTATGTTTGAAAACTTGGGTGTTAAAACCCACGCTTTCCACAACTTCCGTGGTTATTATTATCAGCGTAATAAAACCCACCCCAATTTGGGCTATACAAATCTTAAGTTTATGGGTCAGGGTATGACCTTTACAAGTTCTTGGCCGTCATCCGACCTTGAAATGATGGAACAATCGATTGATGATTACATTAATCAAGAAAAGTTCCACGCATATTATATGACCTTCTCTGGTCACGGACCGTATTCAAACGCCAATCCCATAGCAGTTAGAAATTATAGCACTGTTAACAAACTTTTAGAAGGCCGCGACCTTACTTGGGGTGCTAAATATTATCTTGCTGCTAACTATGAGCTTGAAAAAGCAATGACCTATTTGCTTGAGCGTCTTGAAGAAGCAGGCAAGCTTGATAACACAATGATTGTTATTATCGGCGACCATTATCCTTACTATCTTGCCGATAATCACGTTAATTCTTTGGCGGGCAAAACACTTGAAGCAAACTTTGAAAGATACAAATCAAGCTGCATTATGTACTGTCCCGGTATTGAAACGGTGCAAATTGATGCACCTGTTTGCAACGTTGATATTTTGCCGACAGTGCTTAACCTTTGGGGTATGGAATATGATTCACGCTTACTCCCCGGTACCGATATTTTTGCAAGCAATACTCATATTGCAATGCTTTATAATAAGAGCTTTGTTACCGAATACGTAAAATATAATGCTCAAAACGGTAAAGCAGAATGGTTGCCTGCAGCCGATAAGCTTACTGATGAAGAAAAGCAACAGCATCTTGATTATTGTGTTGCGGTGACAAAAGCGCGCTACACCGCATCGCTTGACGTTATGAACGAGGATTTTTATCGTTTTGTAATGGATAGCTTGAAACCTGTAACTATTGAATAAATTGAAGCCCTACCTTAAAAAGGTAGGGCTTTGTTTATTGGCACGCTGAAAGGGATAAATACGCTTTGCGTATTTCCTGCTGACGACCGCTCCGCAATGCTCGCAGTACCCGTCTTCGCACCACTCAGCTACAAAACAGTTATTTAAACTGTTTTGCTTAACGATTCGTGCCCCCTCGGGCTTCGAATCCCTTTCTCCATATAAAAAAATAAAAAAGCCACAACCTAAAGGTTATAGCTTTTTTATTGGC
>JAZQWD010000080.1:0-17009 GCA_045632165.1 Acutalibacteraceae bacterium
AAGATATACCGCTTTGTATTATGGCTTTTTATATTGCTAAATTCATAAAACGTAAATCAATAATATAAAAACAACCCGCTGTTGAGGCGCACTCCGTAAGGAAGTGCGCCTCAACTAAGTTTGCCCTTTCGGGCAAGTGAAGTTATCTACGATAGTGAAGTTGTCCTGCGGACAGTGAAGTTTGGCCTGCGGCGAAATGGGCAAACTTAACTTCACTTGGTCTTAAGGACCAAACTTCACTGTGAACAAAGTGAGCAACTTCACTTTTGCGTTAGCAAAAACATCACTTCACAAGCCGAAAAAATTAGTTGCTTTTCGGCAAATATTTACCTTTCGCAAAGTATGTAACCTACTATGACACTTTCACAATCTTTGTGCAAAGTGTCTTTTGTTTTATATAGATAAAAAAAGAGAGAGACAACTTCTTTACGAAGTGTCTCTCTTGCCGTTTCTTTTATTTTATAATTATAGTTTATCTATTAAATTACTCTACCATTTCTATTTTTTCAATAATTGGTTGTTTGGTAGTAGGTAATAGACCATTTGGGTCGTTGGTTTTAATTGAAGTCATAATGTTGTCTATAACGTCCATACCTTCAATAACCTTGCCAAACGCGGCATAGTCACCGTCAAGGCGGGGTTCATCACCAACCATTATAAAGAACTGACAGGTTGCGCTGTTGTAATCACGCGAACGAGCCATTGAAATAACGCCTTTTTCGTGGGTTAATTTGTTTTCAAAGCCGTTGTTTTTAAATTCTCCGTAAATACGGGTTGCGCTGTTACCTGTGCCGTCGGCGTTTGGGTCACCGCCTTGAATCATATAACCTTCAATAGCACGGTGAAAGGTAAGACCGTCGTAAAATCCGTTTTTAATAAGCTTTACAAAGTTTGCAACCGTAACGGGAGCAATATCGCCGTAAAGTTCTAACTTAACCTCGCCAAAATCTTTAATTGTTATTACTGCGGTATGGGTGCCGAAAAGCTTTTCTTCCTTTTCATAAGGCAAACCGCTTTGGCAACCGCAAAGCCCGCATATAAGGCAAATTAAAAGCCCAAAACTTAAAAATTTAATCTTCATCTTTTTTATAATCACTTTCCTTATATGGAATATACTTAACCTTGCGTTTTTTGCGCGGCCAGTTAAGCTTAATCATTATAAGAATAAATCCAACGATTACTGCGGCAATTAAAAAATATACCACTTTCATATATTTGCTTGTGAAAATATCTTTTATAAGCTCCCAAAACTGTAAAAGTCCGCTTGCTTTTACGTCTTCACCCGCAAGCAAATCAACCCTGCCGATAACCTTTTCGGCATACATAATTTCGGCATAACCAAGCACGTCGCCCTTTTTGATGGGGGCAGTGGCGGTTTCGTTTTCAAAAAAGGTTTTAATTACTATTGTTGAATCATCGGCTTCGTTGGGTAAAACTGATATAAACGGCTTGTCAAAATAAAGGGGAACAAAATCGGTTTGAAGTGATAACTCTACGGGAATTTCACAAACGGGTTCGTTAGATTTTGCAATTTCTTTAAACGAAAAATTGTTAAACGCCCAGCGGTAAAGCTCACGGCTTTCTACAAATTCGTAACGTTTTACATTTGGCTTATTGGGACATTTAAGCAAAATACACATATAATTATAACCGTTGCGCGAAGCGGTGCTTACAAGACAACGTCCCGCTGCATTGGTAAAGCCGGTTTTTAAGCCGTTAGCATATTGATAATAATAATTTGTGGATTGGTCAAGCAAAAAGTTTGTAGTCGAAAGGGTGCGGGTTGTACCTGCGGTGGTTGTCATTCTATAACGTGATTTTGAAGTAACCTCGTTTATAATGTCATACTGTTTAGCATAAACGCAAAGCTTATATGTGTCACGTGCGGTGGTGTAGGTTTCTTCTTCGTGAAGACCAACAGGGTTGCTGTAATGTGTGCCGTTTAGACCTAGTTCTTTCGCTTTGTTGTTCATCATATCTACAAAGCCCTCTAAACTGCCGCCGTATATATCAGCCGCAAGGTAAGCGCAGTCACCAAAGGACGATAAAAGCACCATGTATAATAGGTCTAACTGGGTGAATTCTTCGCCCGCGTTCATAAGTGATACCGCAAGACCTGTGCCAAGTGTTTTATCAAGCGCTGCTTTGGTAAGCGTAACCTTTGCTTCAGGGTTCCAAATATCGCTTTCAATCATTATAATTGCGGTCATAATTTTGGTAATAGAAGCAGGGTACATTTTTTGGTCGGCGTTCTTTTCCCAAAGCACCTCACCTGTATCAAGCGATACAAGCATACCTGCTTCTGCCGTAATTTCAAAGCTGTTTACCTCATAAGCCGAGGCAGAAATCGGTGCAAAAACGGTGCAAATTATTAAAAAACATATAAAAAATATGGAAAAAATTCTTTTAGGCATAGAAATTCTCCTTTAAATGTAGTATAATGTTATGTAACAAAATTATTATAACAGTAAATATTATAAAAATAAAGAGTTATTTTAAAAAATTGAGGTGAAGAGGTATGGTTTACGTAACGGGTGATATGCACGGTGAACTCGAACGCCTTTATGATAGAAACTTTAGAAAGCTTAAAAGCGGTGACGTGCTTTTAGTGTGTGGCGATTTTGGTTATATTTTTTCGGGTGACAAGACCGAGCGCGAGGTTATTGATTATCTTGCTAACCGCCGTTTTGTTACTGCTTTTATCGACGGCACACACGATAATCTTGACCGTATAAACCGTTCGCGCGTGACCTATTGGCACGGCGGAATGGTGCACCGTATTAAGGGGAATTTAATTCACCTTATGCGTGGGCAAATTTTTAATATTGACGGCAATACCTTCTTTACCTTTGGCGGCGGTGAAAGCACCGACCGCGAAATGCGTCGTGAGCAGGGCACTTGGTGGAGTGATGAAGAACCTACCGCTTTAGAAATGGCGCAGGGCGCAACCGCTTTGGACGAGGTTGATTGTAAGGTTGATTATTTTATAACCCACGAACCACCTTCGCTTGTTAAAAGTGCAATTCTTTTGCGTAGCGGTAATACCGACCGTGTAAATAAGCTTAACGGTTATTTTCAAGAAATTGGCGCAGCGTGTGAATTTAAGCATTGGTATTTTGGTTCCCTTCACGAGGATAGGGTTATTACTCCACATCATACCTGTGTGTTTAGGAAGATGATTGCTATTCCAAAAGGGGATAAAAATATTGTGCAAAAAGCCACCCCGATTATGGAAAATGATGACAACACTTGACAAGTGTGGTATAATAATAAGAGTTGAATTAAAATATTTTTTCTTGGAGGTTGTTTATGGTAAGCACCGACAGACTTTGTATGGGTTGTATGAACGATAACGGCGGCGAGCAAATTTGCCCGATTTGCGGTTTTGATTCAAACGAAAAGAACCCTAAAAATGCAGTTTCAATAAAAACAACGGTTAACGACCGTTTTATTATTGGACGTGTGCTTTCTTCTAACGGTGAAGGCATTACTTATATCGGTTGGGATACCGCTAACGACGCTATTGTTCAAATTCGCGAATACTTCCCAAGCGGTGTTGCAAAGCGTAACCCCGATAAGACCGTTTCAATGGTTAAGGGTCAAGAATACCCATTTAACGAAGGTCTTTTAGAATTTTTGGAAATTAATAAAGCTATTAAATCAAGTGATTTACCGTCACTTGTTCCGGTTGTTGACGTTTTTGAAGAAAACGGCACTGCCTTTGCAGTTATGCAAAACGTACCGGGTACTACCTTGAGTGATTTTCTTTCACGAAATGGCGGCACTTTAAAATGGGAACAGGCACGCGCTTTATTCTTGCCCCTTATTGACACAATTAAGGGTATGCACGACCTTGGTATTATTCACAAAGGTATTTCTACCGATACTATTTTAGTGGGTCGCGACGGTAAGCTTCGTATCACGGGTTATTCAATCAACAAGCTTCGTATTGAAAATGATGAAATTCAGTATGAAGTGATTGACGGCTTTGCTGCAGTAGAACAGTATAAAACAGAAGAAGCATTTAATATTAGTCCCGCTACCGACGTTTACGGTTTTTGCGCTACACTTTTCAACGTGCTTATAGGCAATCTTCCCGCAAAGGCAACTGCACGTCTTGAAAATGATTCAATGTCAATTCCTTCAAAATTTGCTGAAGAATTGCCCCGTCAGGTGCTTGTGTCACTTGCAAATGCTTTGCAGGTAAAACCAAGCGACCGTACTGCTGATATGGAAGCGCTTAAAAATCAGTTAGTTTATGGTGAAATGCCTACTGCGGCAGCGGTGGTAACCCCCGAAAAGCCAAAGAAAAAACGCGGCGGTTGTGCGGCTATGCTTGTTACAACAATCATTACTATACTTGTTATTTTAATTTTGACAATTATATTAATGTTTACCGTTTTCCGTGATGCTATTTTCGGCAACGGAGGCAATAACAGCTCTAATTCCGATAATAGTTCAAGCAGTGCACCTGTTGTAAGTAATATCGGTGATAATGATAATACCGACCCTGATGAAATCGAAAAGCTTTTCACAGTGCCTGATTTAGTAGGTGAATATTATTCAGCTGTTATCGAAAACCCTGAAAATGAAAACTTTGTTTTTGTGATTAAAGGTAAGGAATTTTCAACCGAACCGCGTGGTACTATTTGCAGTCAGTCGGTTGTCAAGGGTTCAAGTGTTAAGAAGGATACCGAAATTGAGGTTATCATAAGCTTAGGTCCTAAGAATTTTAAAATGCCTAGCGTTTTAAACCGTACCGAAGATGAAGCAAAGCTTGAACTTTTGAAGCAGGGCTTCTTGTATCAAAATATTGAAGTGCTTGAAAAGTACGACGAAGAATATGCCCCTGGTCAAATTATTGAACAGTATCCTGCAGCGGGCGAGACCGTTAATTCGGATATAGGCGTTAAAATTTACATCAACGCCTACGAGGGTGATAATTACTATTATTAATGTATAAAATAATGCTTGATTTTTTCGAGCATATATGTTATACTACCTTTAGTAATATTGATTAGAAAGGTGAGTGGCTAACAGCCGCTCACTTTTGTTTTGCAAGGAGATGAGTTTTTATGGCAAGTGCTGCTGAACGTGTTTACGACCTTATTAAAGATACGGTTGAAGCACAGGGTGTTACCCTTTGGGACGTTCGCTTTTTGAAAGAAGGCGCTTCGTGGTATTTAAGGGTATTTATCGACAAAGAGGGCGGTATCAATATTGATGACTGCACTAACGTTTCCCACGCGATTGACCCGATTATTGACGAAGCCGACCCGATTGATAAATCATATTATCTTGAGGTTTGCTCCTGCGGTATAGACCGCGAGCTTACAAGAGCGTCACATTTCGAGGCAATGCTTAATGAAACCGTTAAGATTAAGCTTTACAAAGCGGTTGACGGCGTTAAGGAATTTATAGGCGTATTAAGCGGTTTTGACGGCAACGTTAAGTTGGACGTTGACGGCAAGATTTATGAATTTGCGCTTAAGGAAATTTCTAAAGCAAACATTTATTATTGTGAATAAAAACTTAAAATATTTTATTGGAGGAATATGGAAAAATGGCAAGAGCAAAAAAGGTTAAAAAAGACGAAGTTAATTATGCTGAATTTTTTGAAGCATTAAAGCTTATGGAAGAAGAAAGAGGTATTCCTAAGGAATTTATTGCAGAAAAAATTGCAGAAGCTATTGTTGTTGCTGCGCGTAAAGATTACGGCGGAAACGAAATCGTAACCTGCAACATCGACGTTGAAAAAGAAATTTTCACCGTTACTGCACGTAAGACAGTTGTTGACGAGGTTTACGACCCCTTTATTGAAATTTCTAAAGAAGATGCGGCTTTAATTGATACAAATTCAATCGAAAACGGTTTTGTTGATATAAAGCTTGACCCCAGAAAGTTCGGTCGTGTTGTTGCACAAAATTCTAAAAACAACTTCCGTCAAGGTGTTCGTGAAGCTGAACGCGGCCATACCTTGGCTGAATTCCAAAGCCACACACGTGAGCTTCTTACCGCAGTCGTTCAAAAGATTGACCCCCGTACAGGTAATGCTATTTTGACCATCGGTCACAGCGATGCAACCCTTCCTAAGGCAGAACAGGTTCCTGATGAAGTGCTTTCAGAAGGCGATCACATCAAGGTTTACGTTGTTGACGTAAAGGAAACCGAACGTGGCGCACGCGTAATGCTTTCACGTACACATCCGGGTCTTGTTAAGCGTCTTTTTGAAACCGAAGTACCCGAAATTTTTGATGGCACTATCGAAATTAAGTCGGTTTCACGTCAAGCAGGTTCACGTACAAAGATTGCAGTTTATTCCGCTAATCCTGAAATTGATCCTATCGGCGCTTGTATCGGTCCTCGCGGTGAACGTGTAAACAAGATTGTTGAAGAACTTGCCGGCGAAAAGATTGATATTGTTAAATATAGTGAAGACCCCGTTGCTTTCATTTCTGAAGCATTGTCACCCGCAAAGGTTTCATCAGTTGAAATCTTGTCAGAAGACCCCAAGGCCTGCAAGGTTAAGGTTCCCGATGCACAGTTGTCACTTGCTATCGGTAATAAGGGTCAAAACGTACGTCTTGCCGCTAAGCTTACCGGTTGGAAGATTGATATTCACCCCGAAAGCGGTTACTACGGCGAATAATTTAAATTTTAGAGGAACGCTATTATGAGTATGAAAAAAATTCCTATGCGAATGTGCACCGGCTGTCACGAAATGAAGCCGAAAAAAGAACTTATCCGTGTGGTTAAAACACCCGAGGGTGAAATAAAGGTTGACTTTACGGGTAAGCTTAACGGTCGCGGTGCTTATCTTTGCAAAAATACTGAATGTTTTGAAAAAGCGCAAAAGCAAAAGGCACTGTCCCGTGCGTTTGAAACACCCATAACCGATGAGGTTTATGAGGAACTAAAGAAGGAAATTAAAAAAGGTGAATAATAAAATTCTTACACTTTTGGGTTTTGCTTCAAAAGCGGGAAAACTTTCATTTGGTATGGATATGTCACTTGCTTCAATAAAAGCGGGTAAAAGCTACTTGGTTGTTGCGGCAAACGACGTATCAGACAAAAGCAAAAAGGAAATTAATTTTCATACACAAAATAAAAACGTTCCGTTTATAACGTTAACCGATGAAAACATCGAAACCGTATCGAAGGCAGTCGGCCGAAAATGCGGTATAATTTCGGTAAATGATAAATCATTCGCCGATGCAATTAAAGGAGGATATGCTAATGACCAATAAATATAAAGTCAGTGATCTTGCCAAAGACTTAAATATGAGCTCGAAGGACGTTGCAGCTATTGCTACCGAAGTAGCAGGAAGCGAAAAGAAATCAAGTGCAACCCTTAACGAGGAAGAAATAGGTCGTTTTTTTAATAAGCTTACTAAAGATAATGCGGTAAAGGACTTTACTGCATACTTCGCAACAGGTGCAGAAGCACGTGAAAAGGCAAAAAAAGCCCGCGAAGAAGAAAAGAACAAAAAGCTTTTGGAACAAATGGCAATTTTGGAACAATTAAAGGCAGCTGCTGCCGCACAGGATGCAGGTAAAGCTAAGAGCGAAGCACCTAAGGCAGAGGTTAAGAAGGAAGAGCCCAAAAAGGCAGAACCCAAAAAGCCCGAAGTTAAAAAAGAAGAACCTAAGAAGGTTGAACAAAAGAAAGAAGAACCTAAAAAGGTTGAAACCAAAAAGCCCGAACCTAAAAAGGAAGAGCCCAAAAAGGTTGAGCCCAAAAAGGTTGAGCCCAAGGTTGAAGTTAAGAAGGAAGAGCCCAAGAAGGAACATAAGACTTCTGATCCTCAACCCTTCGTTTCAAAGAAAAAGGATAAGGTGGCAGGCGATACACCTAATCGCGGTCCTGCTGAAATCCGCCATATAGATACTCGTACTTCAAACGTAAATATTGATAAATATAACGAAAAGTATGAAACTATCGCTCCTGCTAACTCTATGCAGGATAATTATTCACGCAAGCAAAAGATTAAGCAAAAATCTAAAGATTATAAGCGTCCCCAAGGCGCTAAGCGTGAAACCGAAGCAGATAAGATGCGCAGAATGCAGCTTGAACGCATTAAGAAAACTCCCATTACCGTTACCGTTGGTGATGAGATTACTGTAGGCGAGCTTGCTGCTGCTATGAAGAAAACTGCCGCTGAAGTTATTAAAGAACTCTTAAAGCTTGGTATGATGGCAACCGTTAATCAGGTAATCGACTACGATACTGCTGAAATCGTTGTTACCGAAATGGGCGCTAAGATTCAAAAAGCAGTTGTTGTTACCATTGAAGAAAAAATTATGGACGACACCGAAGATACCGCTGAAAACCTTAAGCCCCGTAGCCCCGTTGTTGTTGTTATGGGTCACGTTGACCACGGTAAAACTTCACTTCTTGACGCTATCCGTGATACTGCAGTTACCTCAACCGAAGCAGGTGGTATTACTCAGCACATCGGTGCTTACCGCGTAAACTGCAACGGCGAAGATATCACATTCCTTGATACTCCCGGTCACGCAGCGTTTACCTCTATGCGCCAACGCGGTGCTATGGCTACCGATATTGCGGTGCTTGTTGTTGCGGCTGACGACGGTATTATGCCTCAAACTATTGAAGCAATTAACCATGCTAAGGTTGCAAAGGTTCAAATTATTGTTGCTATCAATAAGATGGATAAACCCGAAGCAAACCCCGATCGTATTATGCAACAGCTTACTGAACACGAGCTTGTTCCCGAAGAATGGGGTGGCGATATTATTTGTGTTCCCGTTTCGGCTAAAACACATATGGGTATTGACAACCTTTTGGAAAATATCCTCTTGGTTGCTGAAATGCAAGAACTTAAAGCAAACCCCGACCGTCGTGCAAAGGGTATTGTTATCGAAGCGCGTCTTGATAAGGGTCGCGGTCCTGTTGCTTCGCTTCTCGTTCAAAACGGTACGCTTAGAACAGGTGATATCATCGTTGCGGGTACAGCCGTTGGTCGTGTTCGTGTAATGACAAACGAAAAAGGCATTGAACTTAAAGAAGCAGGTCCTTCTGTTCCTGTTGAAATTACAGGTCTTGCTGAAACACCTAACGCAGGTGACGTTTTCGACGCTGTATCTGACGAACGTCTTGCTCGTCAGCTTGTTGAACAAAGAAAGCAAAAGGCAAAAGACGAACTTAACAATGCAAAACAAAAGGTTACACTTGATAACCTCTTTGATAACCTTTCAGCAGGTGATCTTAAAGAACTTAACATTATCGTTAAGGCAGACGTTCAAGGTTCTGTTGAAGCAGTACGCGAAAGCTTAGTTAAGCTTTCAAACGACGAGGTTAAGGTATCGGTAATTCACGGCGGGGTTGGTGCGGTTAACGAATCTGACGTTACCTTGGCACACGCATCGGGCGCTATTATCGTTGGCTTTAACGTTCGCCCTGACACAGTTGCAAAGGAAACTGCTGAACGCGAAGGCGTAGATATGCGTATGTACCGCATTATTTACGACTGTATTGAAGAAATCGAAGCCGCTATGAAGGGTATGTTAGCGCCTAAGTACCGTGAAAATATTATCGGTACTGCCGAAGTTAGAAGTGTTTACAAGATTTCTAACGTTGGTACTATTGCAGGTTGCTATATTACAAACGGTAAGGTTGCACGTTCTGCGTTACTTCGTCTTGTTCGTGACGGTATTGTAATTTGTGAAGATAAGATTGATTCACTCCGTCGCTTTAAGGATGACGTTAAGGAAGTTGCACAAGGTTATGAATGTGGTATCGGTCTTGATAAGTTTTCCGATATTAAGGAAGGCGATATTTTCGAGGCCTTCATTATGGAGGAGTATAGAGATTAATGGCTGGTTTTAAAATTAACCGTATAACATCTGATGTAAGGGTATGCCTGTCTGAATTATTGCGTGAGGTAAAAGACCCCCGTGTAAGCAAGCTTTTAAGTATTGTAAAGGTTGACGTTACGGGCGATCTTTCCTACGCTACCGTTTACGTAAGTGCTATTGAGGGCTATGAAGCAACCGTTGCTTCGGTTAAAGCCCTTAAAGGCGCTTCGGGTTATTTAAGACGTGAAATGGGAGCTCGCTTAAAGCTTCGTAAAGTGCCTGAGCTTCGCTTTATTGCAGATGATTCTATTGCTCACAGCGCACATATTTCCCAAATTATTGAATCTTTTAAAGAGGAAAGTAATGATGAAAAATAAAGACAATACCTTATGCCGTGAGATTACATTAAAGCAAACGGCAAGGTATTTAAAAAAGCACGATAATTATATAATTCTTACCCACGCTTCGCCCGATGGTGACACCTTGGGTTCGGCTTACGCGCTTTATTACGGTCTTAACGAAATTGGTAAAACGGCTTGTGTTTTGTGTCCCGACGTCATTCCCAAAAAGTACGACTTTTTTGTTCGTCCCACCAACCATGTTCACCGTGAAAATGCTACGGTAATTGCGGTTGATATTGCAGATAAAAAGCTTTTGGGCGCTTTGACTGAAGAATTTGGCGATATTGTCGATTTGTGTATTGACCATCATCTTAGTAATACACGTTTTGCTAAAAATTTATATCTTGATACTAAAGCGGCAGCGACTGCTGAAAGTATATTTGAACTTTTAACCATTATGCGTGTTAATATTAACGATGTTACCGCGCGTGCTATCTATGCAGGTATCGCTACCGATACCGGTTGTTTCAAGTATTCTAACGTTTCTGCTAAAACCCATATTATTGCGGCAATGCTTCACGATTATAATATTAATGCGGGTGAAATTAACCGCTTAATGTTTGATACAAAATCTAAAAATCTTTTAGATATGGAGCGTCGCGTTTTAGAGGGTGCTGAATATCATTTTGACGATAAGTGCATAATCTTAAGCGTTACAAGCCAAATGCAGGAAATTACTGGTTGCTATGGCTCTGATTTAGAGGGTATTGCCCTTATTTCCCGCAGTGTTGAAGGTATAGATGTTGGCATTACCGTAAAGCAAGTTGAAAAAGATGCGTTTAAGGTTTCGTTTAGAACCTTCGAAAAACTAAATGCTGCTGAAATTGCAAAGCAGTTTGGCGGTGGCGGTCATAAATCGGCTGCGGCAGCTATTGTAAACGGCAGTTTAAGTGAAGTTAAAGCACAAATTTTAGAGGTTTTGGGTAAAGTTATGGAGGACTCTAATGCAGGGACTTCTATTAATAAATAAGCCAAAAGGCATTACCTCGTTTTCGGCAGTGTCGGCGGTAAAACGCGCGGCACACGAAAAAAGGGTAGGGCATACGGGCACGCTTGACCCAATGGCAACGGGTGTTTTGCCAATATTTATTGGCAGAGCAACCGCGCTTTGCTCGTTGGTTTTGGCGGCTGATAAAAAATATATTGCCGAAATTAAGCTTGGTATTACGACCGACACTTGTGATATAACAGGTGAGGTTTTAGAAGAACGTGAGGTTATTGTTAACCAAAGCGATATTGAAAATATCCTTGAAAAATTTAAGGGTAAAATCAGCCAAGTGCCGCCTATGTATAGCGCGCTTAAAAAAGACGGTGTGCGTCTTTATGATTTGGCGCGTCAAGGCAAAACGGTGGAAATTGAACCACGTGAAATAGAGGTATTTGACCTGTCGGTTATAAAGCCGCTTGATGAAAACAACTGCTTTTCGGTTTCGTGTCACGTATCAAAAGGCACTTATATCCGCTCACTTGCGCGTGATATTGGTGAAGCGCTTGGATGCGGTGCAACTTTAACCGAACTTCAGCGGATTGAAAACGCGGGCTTTGATATTTCACAGTGTGTGGATTTAGATAATCTTAACGAAACGAATATTTCAGAGTTTTTATTAAATGAAGAAATTGCGGTTAAGCATTTGCGCGCGTTAAGTGTTACTAAAAATCAAGCAACACGTTTTTGTAACGGCGGTCAGCTTGCCTTTGAACGCCTTAATATCGAAAATTTCCAAGAAAACGAGCTTTTTAGAATCAAGTATAAAAACCAATTTTTAGGCATTGGTATTGCTGACCTTGAAAAACAGCAGGTTGCAATTAAATGTATAATAAATTATCCCGAGGTGAGTGTGTAATGAAAACCGCAATAGCGCTTGGCACTTTTGATGGGCTTCATACTGCTCACCGCGAGGTTTTATCTTTACCCGACGGATATAAAAAAGTTGCTGTAACCTTTAAAAAACCTCCTAAAATGGTGATTTTAGGTCAAAACGAGTTGCTTTTAAGCGAAGACCAAAAATGCCGATATTTAAAAGAATTTGGTATTGATGAAATTATTTCACTTAATTTTAATGAGGTGAAAGATAATTCACCCGAAAACTTTTTAAGTTATCTATATAACGAAATTGGTGTGGATTATATTTCTTGCGGTTTTAATTACCGTTTTGGCAAAAACGGTGCGGGTGATACGAATTTACTAAGTAAGTTTTGCAATGAAAAGGGTATTGAACTTAGAGTTTCAAGCTCATATTTATTGCCCGACGGTACACCGCTTTCTTCATCTTATATTCGTTCACTGATCGCAAATGGCGAGGTTCATAAAGCAAACGAATTCTTATATAAACCGTTTAACTTTACGGCAACCGTTCAAAAAGGTGACCAAAGGGGAAGAACAATAGGTTTTCCGACGATTAACCAAAAATATCCCGAAGATTTGGTAAAACCGCATTTCGGTGTTTATAAAACTGAGGTTTTGGTGGACGGCAAACGGTATGAAGCTATAACCGATATTGGTGTTCGTCCAACTTATGAAATTGATTTTGTTATAAGCGAAACCTTTATTAAAAATTTTTCGGGCGATTTGTACGGTAAAGAAATTACCGTTACACCGATTAAGTTTTTAAGGGATGAAAAGAAATTTTCGTCAATAGATGAATTAAAAGAACAAATTAAAAAAGATTTGGAAAATTAAAAAGTTGGAACTTTGGTTTTAAGTTCCAACTTTTTTGTTTACCGTATTATATAAAATTTGTTAAATTTTTAGTTGCAATATCTTTTTAGTAAATGTATAATGAAGGCAAATCACTAAAAGTGAGGTTATGTGACATGAAAATAAGCGTAGATTTTTTGCAAGAGACAGGCAAAATTAAGCAAATGCATTGTGTAAATAACGGCCCTGTTGGCAACGGTGTGCGTGGCAAGGGCTTTTCTAACGTACACTTGTTTAAAGAAGCAGGCATTCCGTATGCACGTTTGCATGACAGTGCTTTTTATAGCGCCTATGGTGGTGAATATTCGGTTGACGTTCACCGTATTTTCCCAAATTTTGACGCCGATGTCAACGACCCTGCGTCGTATATATTTGCCCCGACCGATAAATATTTAAGTGATATTGAAGCAAGTGGCACAAAGACTTTTTACCGTTTGGGTGCAGCTATTGAGCACGGTTTTAAGCGCGGTACTTATCCGCCCAAAGACACAATAAAATGGTGTCAAATTTGTGAACATATCATTATGCACTACACCGAAGGTTGGGCAAACGGCTTTAACTTTGATATTGAGTATTGGGAAATTTGGAACGAACCTGACTGCTTTAATGCTGACGGCAGTAACCCTTGTTGGCAAGGTACTCGCGAAGAATTTGTTGAATTTTTCACTACCGCCGTTAAATATTTAAAAGAAAAATTCCCTCACCTTAAAATCGGTGGTCCCGCTATGATGTATATTTGGGGTCCTGACTACAACAAGCTTATTTTCGACGGCTTAAAAGAAAAGGGCATAACCCTCGACTTTTACTCCTTCCACAAGTACGGTAACGTTCCTTGCCAATTTAAGCAAGATATAGCTACCGCTTATAAATTACTATCTGATTACGGCTGTAACGATAAAACCGAGCTTATTTTGAATGAGTGGAACTACGTTCGCGGTTGGCTTGACGACAAGTGGGTGCATACCCGTTATTCTGAAAAGAACGAAAAGGGCGCGGCATTTATTGCGGGCGTTATGGCGGTTTCGCAATACTCAAAGCTTGATATGTTAATGTATTACGATGCTCGTCCGTGTGGAATGAACGGTATGTTCGATACCGACTTTTTCACACCTCTAAAGGGTTATTACCCCTTTGTTATGTTTAATAATCTTTACAAGCTCGGTACTGCGGTTGAGGCCGAGGGTGACTGTGATAACGTTTATGCGGTTGCGGCTAAGGGTGACGACGGTATGGGCATTATGCTTTCATATTTCTGTGAAGCAGACGACGCTACCGACGGTGAAATTTTACTCGATATTAAAAACGGCGCCGAAAAGTACGAAATGTATCTTTTAGACAAGGACCACGATAACGAGCTTGTCGGTAAAGTATCAGTTGGTAAAACCATTACCTTAAAACCTCAATCGGTTGTATATTTAAAATCTATTTAAAATAAAAACGCGGTAGAATTTCTACCGCGTTAAATTTATGCCTTATTTTAAGAAACCATTTACTATTTGTTCTTCGGCCTCGGCTTCAGAAAGGCCTAAGGTCATAAGTTTAATAAGCTGTTCACCCGCAATTTTACCGATAGCGGCTTCGTGAATAAGCGCCGCGTCGATATGGTTTGCGGTAATTTGGGGAAGAGCGGAAACGTGAGCGTCATCCATAATAATAGCATCGCATTCGGTATGACCGCTGCAAATGTTATTACCGTTAATGCGCGAAACGAAAAGCTGGTAAGATTTATCCTTAGCAACCGAACGCGAAACAACGTTTGCGCTGCAGTTTTCACCATTCATATCAACTGTAAAATCGGTTTCGGCATACTGACTGCCGTGGGTCATAAGCTTTTCCTTAACGATAAGGGTTGCGTTATCAGCCAAAGTGGCTTTTGTGATGCGTTTGGTCGAATCAATACCCTTAATCTGGGTGGTTTCCATTTCCATATAACCGCCGTCGGCAATATTGATAACGGTTGTGGGGTTCATATTTTTACCACCCTCGCCGTCGCCCTCGCCAACATGTTTTTCAACGTATTTAACCTTGGCGTATTTACCTATGAAAAAGCTGTGAATACCGTCGTGACGAGATTCCTCGCTACCGCAGTTATGAATACCACAGCCCGCAACGATTTCAACGTCGCAGTTGTCACCAACGATAAAATCGTTATAAACCATTTCAGTAAGACCACTTTCGCTTATAATTACGGGAATGTGAATTTTTTCACCAACAGTGTTCGGTTTAATGATAATTTCAATACCTGAAACACCCGCTTTTTCGCGAATATCAACGTTTTCAGTAACGTGACGTGAAGAAAGTGCGCCGTTTGCACGAATGTTAAAAGCGCCTGTGGGTGTGCCGTCAATATCGGCTATCATTTTTAAAAGGTCAAGTTCAGTATTGTTCATCGGTCACACCTCCTATAAAGCATCGGTAAGCACTTTGCAAGCGGCATCGGCGGCGTGAAGAAGACTTGGTAAAATATCGTCTTTTTTGCCTTCGTCTTTTACACTACCGTTTGCAATAACTACAACCTTGTCGGCAATGTTTAAAATGCGTTCTTGGTGAGAAATAATTATAATACTGCCACCGAGTGTGCTATGCATTTTTTCAAAAACCTTGATTAAGCTGTTAAAGCTCCAAAGGTCGATACCTGCTTCGGGCTCGTCAAAAATTGAAACCTTGGTACCACGTGCTAAAACAGTGGCAATTTCAATTCGTTTAAGCTCACCACCTGAAAGGGAAGCGTTAACCTCGCGGTTAATGTAATCCCTAGCGCAAAGACCAACCTGTGACAAATAACCGCACGCCTTTGTAACGCTTATATCCTCGCCTGCGGCAAGACTTATAAGGTCGTGTACGGTGATACCCTTAAAGCGAACAGGTTGCTGAAAAGCAAAGCTTATGCCTTTCTTTGCGCGTTCGGTAATGGTTAAATTGGTAATATCCTCACCGTCTAAAAGGATTTGACCTTCAGTAGGGGTGATGATACCTGCAATAATTTTAGCCAAGGTAGATTTACCGCCACCGTTAGGGCCGGTAATAACCACAAAGCCATCATCAATTTTTAAATTAACGTTTTTTAATATTTGTTTTTCGCCGTCTTCATTTTCGGCGGTAAAAGATATGTTTTTAAGTTCTAACATGAATCCTCCGAAATATTGATAGTCCAATAAAATTTACGGTTACAAACGGGAAAATCGTCCATAACACCGTGTTCGGGGTCGTAAAAGGTACCGTTATAATACAGTGACCAATGCCAACACCGAGGGGTTTCCAAGCTTAAAAGCGCAATTTTAGGTAAATCATTTTTAGTATTTGCCGAAAGTCGCGTATTTTCCACTTTGAAACCATTATTATTTAAAAAAGAAAGCATTTCCCGAAGGGTGGTTTCTCTTTCGTTATTAAGTGTTTTAACTACCTCGTCAACGCTGACTTTACAAAGCATAGCCAAAACGGCTTGTCCGCATTGAAGAGGGGTAGGTTCGTGAATATAATCTATCATAAGTGTGCCAATTTTTCTGCAAAAGTAATCATTACGGGCATAGTTGCAAGCGACAATAACGTGCTTAAAGAAACTAAATTAACCGAAAGTTCTACTTCACGGTTGTATTTTGAAGCAAACATTGTAGTATTAGCGGCAACCGGTGCGGCGCAACAAATTGACAGTGAAACAAGCATATCACCACGAATACCGCATAACCACATACCCAAAATTGCAATAGCGGGGTAGAGTAACAATCTTAACAATACAGTAAGGATGCACTTAATATCGGTAAGTCCCTTTAACACGTTTGAAGAAGCAAGATGATAGCCGATAATAATCATCGGAAGCGGGGTATTAAGCGCGGCAATCATAGAAATCGGCTCGCTTAAAATCTTGGGTATAGGTATTGAAAGAATAAACACAACAAAACCTATTATAAGCGCCAAAATAGCGGGGCGGGTTATTATTTTTACGGGGTTAAGCGATTTTTTATCACCGCTCATAATTCTAAGACCCCAGCTCCATACAAAGGCATTAAAAATTGCCACAAAGGATGAGCCCAAAAATACACCGTTATCCTGAAGTAACGCTTGTTGAAGCGGTAATGCCATAAAGCCGCAAT
>JAZQWD010000081.1:0-6809 GCA_045632165.1 Acutalibacteraceae bacterium
CGACCATTGGTCGTCCGCTTAATCAACTCATGCAGCTTTATCCGTAAAAAAAGAAAAACACCTCTTAGGAGTCGTACTCTAAAGGATATTAAAAAAAGATGCACGAAAGTTTCGTGCATCTTTTAATTTTGTCTTACACCGTAGCAAGCAGGGAAAATGTACGGCACATTTTCCACTTGTTAGGAGAACCTAAAACCCTATGAAATTATTTATTAAAATCTTTATCCCAATATTCTCGTAACAATCGTTGTATTTTTCGATTATATGGTATTTGGGTAGATGTAAAAAACGCTTTTTTACCGTAAGGATCACCAAAAACTCGGTAGTATCGAATATCAGACGGTATGATTTGTCTTTCAACTTTCCAAACAGTATCCCAATTTAGCTTTTGGTAAAAGCCAAAAAGAAAATGTATTGTAAGACTCTTTTTATCAAATTCAATACATATCGGTCTAAACAAAAGGGCAATAAACAAAACAAATAAAATGATAAATGCATATAGCATATTTTCAACTTTTTCGTTGTCTACAACAAAACTTAACAAACAGCCAAATGTGACAATAAGCCAAATAGACATACAAATCATCCAATGTATGTTATAAACCTTTTTATGCATAGTATCACCACCTCAAAGACATTATATCATACAGTTTGAGATGGGTCAAGAAAATAGTGATATTTTTGATAAATCAAAAGTGATATTGAAACCTAACGGTTTCAGTGATATTTTATTCTCCTATAAACTGCCGAAGGCAATATCACTCGGCGAAACCGAATATAACTGCGAAGCAATACAACTCGCCGTAAGGCGAATAAAACTGGCGTTGTATCCTTACTGGTACAACGCCTAAGCTACGGCTTTTTAATTTATATTTACTTTTCTCTATAAATCAGCCCAAACATCCAGTTTAAAGCGCCGAAGATAGAAAATATAAATTGATATTTTGTATTTATTGTAATAAAAAATCTTAATTTATAAAAACTGTGCCACCTAAAATAAATTGTAAGGTCTAAATAATTTCTCATAAAGGAGCAAATTGCGAAAGCGGCGTAATAAAGTGTTCCTGCGGCAAACACCAAAGTAATTATAAGCACTATAACTCTTATAATTTTTGCCGCTAAATTATTAAACGGTTTTAACGGAGTAAATAACCCAATAATATGCATTGCATAAAATCCGCAAACAAAATACGTGAAGGGAAAAAGTGAATATTTTATAATATTTTGGGGTGCGGGATAAAGATAATATTCATTGTATTGACCCAAAAAGCTATTAAGTACAAAATCGGCAATGAATAAAGCCACAAGAAAAATACCGCATCCTATTGCCCAACTGCGATTGCGTTTTTGTTTTTCTTCTACGGGCAAACCGTATATTATTGTATTAGCGTCCGTATTGAAAAGTTCGGCAATTTTTATAATTGTGTCAATATCGGGGTTTGATTTTCCCGTTTCATAATTTGAAATGGTCTGTCGAGTTACAAATAACGCTTCGGCAAGTTCTTCTTGGGTCATATTATTTTTCTGGCGTATTTGTTTTATGTTTTTTGCTATGTTTATGTTTGCCATAAGCTTCACCTCGCTTTAATTTTACCCTTTAAAAACCTGTTTGTAAAGCAAACCTTCTTTGCATTGCGGTTTTAAGTTGACAAGCAATGTTTTCGGGGGTATAATTCGGTTAGAAAGTAGGCGAGTAAAATGTCAAAACGAATTTTATTTCAAGGCGATTCAATAACCGATTGCGGTCGCGACCGTAATAATTTTTACGCTATGGGCGGGGGATACCCTAATTTTGTTAAAGCAGAGCTAGGTATGGATTACCCTAACGAATACGATTTTATTAACCGCGGCATAAGCGGTGACCGTATTGTTGATTTTTACGCCCGAATTAAAAAGGATTTTATCAACTTAAAGCCCGATTATGCAAGTATCTTGGTAGGTGTTAACGATACTTGGCATGAGGTTAATATAGAAAACGGTGTTGCAACACCGAAGTTTGAAAAGATTTATTCTATGCTTTTGGACGAAATTTTCGAAGCGCTCCCCAATTTAAAGCTTTTTCTGTTAGCGCCTTACGTGTTAGAGGGTAGCGGCACCTGTAATACCGAAGAAAACCCTAACAAGTGGGAAAATTTCAAGGCGGACGTTGCCGAAAAGGCCGAGGTCGTTAAAAAACTTGGCAAAAAGTATAATTTGCCTGTTGTAGACCTTCAAGCCGAATTTGACAAAGCATGTAAAACTGCACCTAACGATTATTGGGCTTATGACGGTGTGCACCCTACTTCCTGCGGTCACGAGCTTATAAAACGCGCTTGGCTTAAAGCTTTTAACGAAATGAAGTGATATTATGCGTGAAATTTTAATGTTTATAATGGAACTTCTGGGAACGGTGTCCTTTGCCGTTTCGGGAACGCTTGTAGCTATTTCCTGTGGGCTTGATTTATTTGGCGTGTTAACGGTTGGTACAATCACTGCGGTGGGTGGCGGTATAATACGTGACGTTATTATAGGTCAAATTCCGCCAACAATTTTTTCAAAGCCCGAAGTTTTGTTAATTGCTATTATGACTGCGCTAATTGTTTTTATAATTGCTTATATAAATTCAAAGCGCATAAACGATTTGAGCAAAAAAATTGACAATATCAATATATTTTTTGATGCTGTAGGGCTTGCGGCATTTTCGGTAACGGGCGTCGAGGTTACCTGCACGGCGGGATATAATAAAAACATCGTATTGGTTTTCGTGCTTGGTGTTATTACGGGTGTAGGCGGCGGTGTTTTGCGCGACGTTTTGGTTAACGAAAAGCCATATATTCTTGTAAAGCATATTTATGCTGTAGCATCGCTGTTGGGCGCTGTGGCATATTACGTTATAGGAATTCACTTTGGTCACGAACTTGTCGGTACTATTGTTTCGGTTTTACTTACTGTTACAATAAGAATGTTGGCGGCAAAATTTCATTGGAATTTACCTAAGGTTATGTAATAACAGTGTTTAAAGTTGACATTTTATTAGTGCAATAATATAATTATATAAAAGAATTATTATAATATTTGAAAGGTGGATTTTTATGTTCTGTGAGAAATGTGGAAAAGAAATTGCTGAAGGTAGCGCTTTTTGCGAAGAATGCGGTGCAGCAGTAAAAAAGGAAATTAATTGGTTTGAGGGCGAAAATAAAATCGTAATTATTATGATTGCTATTTTCTGCGGTAGTGTTGGCTTACATAATTTTGCAATGGGCGAAACCAAAAAGGCGATTATTCGTATTGCGGGTACACTTATTTGCGGCGTTGTTGGCACCATTTTGGCTTGGTATGACATTGTTAAATTAGCAAAAGGTACATATAAAGTAGACCCTGATGCGTTTCTTTAATTAAAACAAAAAACTGCGGTGTAAACCGCAGTTTTATTTTTGCTTTTTATTGAAAATGATTTAGGTTTGTGATATAGTGAATAAAAGGGAAGTGAGAAAATGGTAATTTATTACGTAAGACACGGCGACCCGATTTACACCCCCGATTCTTTGACAGAGCTTGGCTATAAGCAAGCTGAAGCGCTGGTTGAAAGAATGGTAGAACTTTCGCCCGATGAAATTTATGCCTCTACCTCAAATCGCGCGATTTTAACGGCTAAACCCACTTGTGAAAAACTTGGAATAGAACCTGTTTTGCTCGATTTTGCAAATGAGGGGCATGCGTGGGCAGATTTATCGGTTGGAAAATATTGGCTTTTTCAGGATAAAGAAAAAATTAATTTTTTGGCGAGCGAGGAAATTCGCAGTTTGGGTCAAGATTGGTATAATCATCCAAAACTTTCAGAGTATAATTTTGAAAAGGGAATTAAAAGAATTGATAACGCGGTGGATGAGTGGCTTTTAGGGCTTGGCTACAAGCACGACCGCAAAAACGGTAGATATGAAGCGGTAAATCCGAACGATAAAAAGGTTGCGCTTTTTGCTCATCAAGGTTTCGGTCTTGCATTTTTAAGCAGCGTTTTGGATATACCGTATCCTGAATTTTGCGTTAGGTTTGATACTTGTCATACAGGCCTTACGGTTATTGATTTTTCCGATTACGGCGGTTTTAGTGTACCGAAGATTTTAACCCTTTCAAACGAGGCGCATCTTTACAGCAAGGGTGTTCCGCTTAATTATTATGAAAATTTTAGCTTAAAATAGAGGCGATATTATGAGTGATATTTCAAAAATCGACAAAAATTTTATTGTTGATACAAAAATCGACAAAGAGGACATTAAATTTTACAACGTAACCGAAGCACCCTTTAAGGTTTACGGTGTTTACCATACGGGCGAGCGTTTTGTAAGATTGCCCGCTGAGGTTGCAAAAGCCGCAAGCCAAGGTGTTTATTCACTACATTGGCATACCGCGGGCGGTCGTGTGCGTTTTAGAACTAATAGCCCTTATATCGCAATTCACGCTAAAATGCCCGGTCCTGCAAAAATGTCACACTTTGCACTTACGGGCTCGACCGGTTTCGACCTTTACGAAATGCACGGCAAGGAAGAGCGCTATAAGCTAAGCTTTGTGCCTCCGTTTGATATTACCGACGGTTACGAAATGGTTAAAGACGTTGGCAAGGGCGGTATGCGCGAATATACTATCAATTTCCCCCTTTACAGTACCCTTAAGGATTTATATATAGGTCTTGCCGAGGGTGCAAAGGTTGAGGAACCGACACCTTACCGCGATATGGATCCTATTGTTTACTACGGCTCGTCGATTACTCAAGGGGGCTGCGCATCTCGTCCGGGTAGTACGTATCAAGCGCATTTAACAAGAAAATTACGCATCGACCACGTTAATCTTGGCTTTTCGGGTAGCGCTAAGGGTGAAGATGCTATGATTGAGTATCTGAGAGATTTGCCTATGTCTTGCTTTGTGCTTGACTATGATTATAACGCACCTACCGCTGAGCATCTTGCCGCTACACACGAAAAAATGTTTAAGGCGGTGCGCGAGGGTCACCCCGATATTCCGATTATTATGATGCCGATGCCGATTTATTATACTTGGGAAAGTGAAAAGCCACGACAGGCGATTATCAAAGCAACCTACGATAACGCTGTTGCGGCAGGGGATAAGAACGTTTACTTCCTTTCAAGCCGCGATATGATGCGTTATTGCGGTAACGATGGTACGGTTGACGGTTGTCACCCCACCGACCTCGGCTTTTATTCAATGGCAAAAGCATTATATAAGGTAATGAAAAATATATTTTAAATAAAAACAACCTCACTATTGTGAGGTTGTTTTTTACCTGTTGAGCCACCAAATACCTGCAGTTAAATAACCCGCAAAGGTTACCCACATAGCGTAGGGAATTTGTAAATACGCTGCAATTTTTTTGATATTATAATATTTTACTATAGTTAGTATAATAAGGAACAATAAAAGAAGTAACCAGAAAAATGCAAAGCCAAAGGCACGAAGATTAAAGAAAATTATATTCCATGAAAAGTTAACCGCTAAACTTAAGGCATAAATTTTAAGGGCGGAACTCTTTTGCGCTTTAGGTGCATCTGAATTATAAATCATAGCCGCACTAATACCCATAAGGATAAAAAGTATTGTCCAAACAATTGGGAAAAGAATAGGTGGGGGAGATAAGGGCGGCATTAAAACGTCGTTGTTTATATCCATATTTTTGCGGGTGAAAAAGGCGGACAAACCGCCGACGGCCAGTGCAGAGAGAATAAAAAACGCGTAAGATTTAATTTTTTCTTTCATAAAATCACCTGATAAAAATTATATGCAGCAATATTATGTTTATGAGGTGAATTTTTTATTTGTATATAAAAATAAGTTTTGTTTGATTTTTTTTTGGTAGCGTGTTAAAGTAAATTCATAAAAAGTTTTTATGCTTTTGTGATTGGAGAGAATATAAATGAAAAAAATTAACGGTACCTTTTTTGAGTTTTATCATCATAATCTTGCCAGCGGTGGAAACTGGAACAGTCAGTGTCGCGAATTCACAGAAGAACAATGGGAAGCAAAGGTTGACGAAATTGCCGCTTTAGGTATGAAATACATTGTGCTTATGGAAAGCTCACTTGTATACGATAAATCTGCCGAAAGTTATTTTGAAACCGATATATATCCCGCAGCGCCTATGAAGACGAAAAATCCAATATCGGCACTTATGCGTGCGGCTGAGCGTAATGGCTTAAAGGTGTTTATGTCTTGCGGATTTTACGGTATTTGGTATCATACCCGTGAAAATATGACAAGCGAAGCAGTTAAAGAGCGCGCCTTTAAGGCAATGAAGCAGTTATACCAATTATACGGTGATAACAAAGCTTTTTACGGTTGGTATTTGCCCGACGAAACCGAAATCAATCCGTATTTTGACGAAGATTTTATTAAATATGTAAATGAATATGCTGAATACGGCAGAAGTTTTAATAAAGATTTGAAAATTTTAATTGCCCCCTACGGTACACGCTTTGCGTGCACAGACGAGCATTATATTGAACAGCTTAAAAGGTTGGATTGCGATATAATCGCTTATCAGGATGAGGTGGGCGTAGAAAAATCTACAACCGAAGAAACCAGGGTTTATTTTGAAAGATTAAATAAAGCTCATAAGATAGCGGGCAAAAGCGCAATATGGGCAGATATGGAAACCTTCCAATGCGAAGGAAAGGTTTATTTCAGTAATTTGACTGCGGCGGATTCCGAACGCGTAAAAAAACAAATGGAAAGCATATCAGATTATGTTGATGAAATTATAATTTATATGTATCAGGGCACGATGAATCCGCCTGATACAAAGGCAATGTGCGGTCATC
>JAZQWD010000082.1:0-44456 GCA_045632165.1 Acutalibacteraceae bacterium
AACGGGTAATAAATTGCTCATCTACTGAAATTTTTCCAAACTTGTGATAATTCCAATAAATGCCGGGGCGCACAGCTTCCAACATAGCGGTTTGGTCCCAACTGCATCTTCCCTTGCCCTGGTTATGCAGCTGATAAGCAACGGCGACAGGGTCATTTTTGGGTGCTCTTTCAGGGTATCCTACCATAGTTTTAATATATACGCCTATTTCAAAGCTGGAAAAAACCAATTCACCCGGCCATTTATCACAAACGGTTTGTGCTGCGGAAAGCCCACTTCCCTTAATATTCCATTCCCAAGTAACAGGTTTGGTATTATCGCCATCACAATAAATATTCATAGGCCAGGTTTCAAAAAAACGGCCGCCCATTACAATAGTGCGATTTATCTTTCGCGATATAAGTTCTTTTCCCGTATACGGCGAAATTTCATCGGCTTGGCTGGTTAAAAGCTTAGCCATTGAAGTTAAAGCGCCTGTAACAACAAATGTTACGCTGCCATCTTCGGCATTGGCTAATGTTTTTCGCAATATTGTCAAAGTATCGGGCACACCGTTATCAACACCAAAATTTTCAGCCGGATAATCATTTGGAAAGTTTTCGCATAAGATAGCGGCATAAACGCCCCTTTCATTCGGCATTAGAACTTCATAATTAATTCCAACAGGAACCCTTCTGCCAAAATATCCATTAATCGCATCTATGCAACCGGCAACATAAGGTGTTGCAAAGCAGTGGGTAACTGCCAAAAGCTCGGCTTCGCCTTTATCACAAAGGCGATGAAGCATTGCCAATGTGCCCGCATCGTCGCAATCACCACCAATGTCAGTGTCAAACAAAATTTTAACTTTGTTTTTTTTAGACATATTTAATATCCCCATTTACCATACATTTTCTTTAAAGCTTGAACCAAATTCCGACGGGGTCATCCCGACACGTTTTTTAAACAGTCTCGCAAAATAAGACGGATTTTGAAAGCCCAATTTGTCCGAAATTTGCGAAATGGTCATTTCACTTTCAGTTATAAGGCGTTTAGCCTCGTCAATTTTTAAATCTATAAAATAGTTTATTATTCCGCCTTGATGTGATTTTTGAAAGGTTTTTTTAAGCATTGACGGACTACAATTGAAATTATTTGAAATTTCTTTAATTGTAACGTTGTCACATATATGCTTTTCAAGATAGACTTCAACGTCGGCCATAAAACGCTTATCAACTGCTTGCTTTGTATATGTGTCAAGTCTTTCGGGTGGGTTTGTGTTATCCTTTCGTAAAATAATTGAAACCAGTAAAAGTTGCAATAAATTTTTTACAGTTTGTGAATAAAACACCGCTTCGTTGTTATTTGATTTTGCAGTTATACGGCCGGGTATAATTTTTGTTTTATACGCCTTTTGGGAATAACGGTATGCGTCATATAAATAGTTGCGTTCCTGTGTGTTTAAAAAGAAAAAACCGTTTTCTAAAACTGACATTGCGGGACTTTGACAAGCAAAAGCAACCACAAAATAATTTGCAGCAGTATTTTCATAAGCACAAACAGCGTGAAATTCATTCGGCTTATGAAATGCTATTTCGCCCGATTTTAATACATAATTATTATCCCCCGCTGTAATCATTACCTTGCCCTTATCAACATATATCATTTCCCAAATGGGATGCTGTTCACCTATAACGCTAAAATTGCGTGGTGCCTTATGATAAAACAAGCTAATAATATTTGTAATGTTTACTTCATCGTTAAGCGGATATCCCGAAAGCTTAAAATTTTCCAAAATAGCCGTTCCTCCCTAACATATAAATGCCTATATTAACAATAGCACAAAAAGTCACAAAAGCCAAGAGAAAATATTACGGCGTGTCCGATAGTGTGATATTTGTGCCTAATAATTTCTTAAAACATATTGTGTTTTTTGATATGCTATAAGTATAAAAAAATCATTTTAAAAAGGTGATAAATTATGAAAAAAGGTATAAGCATTTGGACATTTAATGACCGAAGCCCCGAAGCATGCTTTGCGTTGGCTAAAAAGTATGGCTTTGACGGTGTTGAGGTTGGACTTGGCAGCGTTGGCCCTCTACGTTATGATTCTACTGTAGACGAAATTAAAGCATACAAGAAAGCTGCCGAAAGCTATGGAATTTCTTTTTACAGCCTTGTTTGTGACGACTGTTGGAAATATCCGCTTACATCCGATTCGCCCGAAATTCGCCAAAAGGGTGCTGAAATTGTTAAAAAGCAAATTGAGGTTGCGGCACTTTTGGGCTGTGATACAACCTTGGTTTTACCCGGTATGGTACAGGGTCTCGCCCCCGACAGCGAGGTTATTCCTTATGATGTTGCCTACGACCGCGCCCTTACCGAAATGAAAAAACTCGCCAAAATTGCTGAAGAATATAACGTAACACTTGGTGTTGAAAACGTTTGGAACAAGTTTTTACTTTCACCTTTAGAAATGCGTGATTTTATTGACCGTGTTGGCAGTCCGCGCGTTGCCGCATATTTTGACGTTGGCAACGTTGTAATTAACGGTTTTCCTGAGCAGTGGATTAAAATTCTCGGCACTCGTATTGCTAAGGTGCATTTTAAAGACTTCAAACGCAGTATTGGTACAGCCGACGGCTTTGTAGATATTTTAGACGGCGACGTAGATTATACTGCTGTTATGGCTGAGCTTGAAAAAGCAGGTTATAACGGTTGGGTAACAGCCGAAGTTTTCCCTCTTGACGGCGACACCGAAAAAACATTGGCGGTAAATTCAGCCGCTATGGATAAAATTTTAAATAGATAAGGAGAAAATAGTATGATTAATGTTGCAATAATTGGTTTTGGCGGTATTGCAAAAGCCGCACACCTTAACCCATATTTACAACTACAAAAGGATGGCATTTTAAACCTTGTTGCAGTTTGTGATGTTTGTCCCGAACGATTTGAAGAAAAGGCTGAAATCAACATTGGCGAATCAGACTTAATGCTTGATGAAACCGTTAATAAATACACCAATTATAAAGAAATGCTTGAAAAAGAAAGCATTGATATGGTGGATATTTGTCTTCCAACATATTTACACGCCGAGGCCACAATCTATGCCCTTAATGCAGGCTGTCACGTGCTTTGCGAAAAGCCTATGAGCTTAAACTTCGAGCTTTGCCAAAATATGATAAACGCCGCTAACAAAAACGGCAAAAAGCTTATGATTGGTCAATGCTTACGCTTCTTTAATATTTATAACTATTTAAGAGAGATTGTAGTAAATAAAACCTATGGTGATGTCAAGGGCGGCATATTCTTCCGCTCAAGCGCGCCACCAATTTGGGGCTGGGAAAACTGGTTTTTAGATTATGAAAAATCACACGGTTGCATTACAGATATGCATATACACGATATTGATATGGTTCGTTACACCTTTGGTGAACCTATGGCGGTTTCGTGTCACACACAAGATATTTATTCCAAAAAGGATGCCGCACATTCAACCCTAAAATACCCCGACTTTTCTATTCTTGCTATTGGTGATTGGTCGCAGGAAGGCACCTCGTTCTCGTTCGGTTACCGCATTTCGCTTGAAAAGGCAATTGTTGACTGTGCAGGCGGCACAATTACGGTATATCCCCGCGGTGGAGAAGCATATCAGCCGGAATTACCCACAGATGACTGTTACTTTAACGAAATTAAATTCTTTGTTGAAAGCATCGTAAACGGTACCGAAAACCTTGCTAACCCACCCGAAAGTGCTGCTTTATCGATTAAGCTAATTAACAAGCTTATTGAAAGTTCGGACAAAAACGGTGAATATCTTACCTTTGCTTAATATTTATAATTAAGGTGAATTATATGAATTTACGAGTTCCCGCAATACCTTTAATAACTATTGACCCATACTTTTCAGTTTGGGCAGGTAAATCATTACAGCAAAACACTATGCATTGGTCAAATAACCCCAACACAACCTGTGTTCAGGTTACAGTTGACGGCAACACCCTTCACGCCTTAGGTCATAAGCCCGAAGTGATTAAGGATATGCCTGATATGACAATCGAAAACGTTGATATGGACGCTTTTTCAACAATTATAACATATAAGACCGATGCGATTCGCTTAACCCTTAAATTCACATCTCCCCTTTTAGTTGAGGATTTATATTACGCTTCACGTCCTGTTTCATACTGTAAGGCCAGCTATGAAAGTCTAGACGGTAAACCACACGAGGTTTCAGTTAAATTCATCTTAACCGAAGAGCTAGTGCTTTTTAAAAGAGGAGAAGGTCGCGCAATTGCCGATGTTGTAGAAATTGAAAATATCTCCGCCATTAAGATGGGTGGCGGCGAACAAAAGGTTTTGGGCAGAAGCGGCGACAATATTTGCATAGACTGGGGCTATTTATATCTTTGTATAAAAGGCAACGGAAATGTAAAGCACACCTATTTTGACGGTATGTATGCCATAAGCGGTGAAGCAAAACTTAATGATGAAGCGTTATTTTTATTCGCTTATGACGATATTTACAGTATTCAGTACTTTAAAGAAAATTTAAAGGCATATTGGCGTAAGGACGGAAAAACTATCGAGCAAGCCATTATCGAAGCGGCTAACGATTACGACAGTCTTATTATTAGATGTAAGGAATTTTCCGACAAGGTTAAAACCGAAGCCACAGAAAAGGGCAGCGAAAAATATGCCGAGCTTTTGCTTTTAGCTATTCGTCAGGTTATGGCTGCCCATAAGCTTGTAGTTGATAACAAGGGTAATAATCTTTACATTTCCAAGGAATGTTGGTCGGACGGCTGCGCCGCAACGGTGGACGTAACCTACCCATCAGCGCCTATGTATTTAATTTATAATACTGAGCTTTTAAAGGGTATGCTTCGTCCTGTTATGGATTATGCATATTCTGACGAATGGACCCCCGACTATGCCCCGCACGATTTGGGTGAATACCCGCTTTTAAACGGTCAGTTGTATGGTGTAACCCGCAACCCCGATGGCACAGTAGTAATTGACCACAATATGCAAATGCCGGTTGAAGAATGTGGCAATATGATTATTTTATTTGCCGCTATTTGCGACGCCGATAACAACACTGACTTTGTGGCAGAGCATATTGACACCTTGCGTACTTGGTGTAAATATCTTATCAAATACGGTCTTGACCCCGAGCATCAACTTTGTACCGACGACTTTGCAGGTCACATGGCGCATAACGTAAACCTTTCAATTAAAGCTATTATGGGTATTGCGGCATACAGCCGTATACTTAAACGACTTAGTATTGATGGTGAATCCGAGGAAATGATGCAAAAGGCCCGTGAATATGCAAAATCGGTTGTAACACGCGCCGCTAATACTGACGGCAGCTACCGTTTGGCTTATGACAAGCCCGACAGCTTTTCACTTAAATATAACGCCGTTTGGGATAAAATTTGGAAAACAAACCTATTCCCTAAGGAATTTTACGAAGGTGAAATTAAGCGTTATAAAAAAGAAACACTACCCTATGGTGTGCCGCTTGACAGCCGTGAAAAATACACCAAATCGGACTGGTTATTGTGGGTGGCTTCAATAGCTGACAACAAGGAAGATTTTACCGCCCTTGTTGATCCTATGTGGAACGCCTTTAATACAATGCGTACACGCGTGCCTATGTCCGACTGGTATTATTGCGACACGTCAGATTCATGTATGTTCCAAAACAGAACAGTTCAAGCTGGTCTTTTCATAAGACTTATGTTAGATTAAAGGAGTAATAAAATGAAGGTTGGTTGCGTAGTAGTTTACGGCAAAAAGGATATATTTGAAAGCTTTGCCGAGCTTAGAAAAAACGGTTTTGACAACTGTCAGCTTATTTGTTGGGATGCGATAAACGATTATACCGATAAAGAAGCTGAAAAAATTAATAAAGCCAAGGCCGAGTATGACATTGAGATTACAACCCTTTGGGCAGGCTGGTCAGGCCCCAAGATTTGGGATTTTTACGACGGACAGGAAACCCTTGGACTTTTACCCGCGGCATACAGAGCTATGCGTGTTGAAGAACTTATAAAGGGTGCTGAATTTGCAACTAAAATTGGTGTAAACAGCATAACAACCCACGCGGGCTTTATACCCGAAAATCCCCACAGTGCCGATTATCACGGTTTAATTTCCGCCTTAAAGGCTGTTGCCCAAAAAGCAAAGGAATTAGGCATTGAATTTCGTTTTGAAAGCGGACAGGAAACACCCATTACCTTGCTTCGCGCAATTCAGGACATTGGTACCGATAACCTTGGCATTAACCTTGACCCCGCAAACCTTATTGTTTACGGTAAGGCAAACCCCTGCGATGCATTGATGACTATTGGCAAATATGTAAAGGGTGTGCACGCAAAGGATGGCAAATACCCCACCGACGGACGATTTTTAGGTGAAGAAACACCTTTGGGTGAAGGCCTTGTAAACTTCCCAAGACTTATCCCCTTGCTTAAAGAATGCGGTTATGACGGTCCCCTTACCATTGAACGCGAAATTGAAGGCGAACAGCAAATTATTGATATTATTAATGGCAAGAAGTTCTTAGAAGAAATTATTGCCGCAAGCTAATTTAGGGAGATACTTATGGAAAAATTAAGAGTTTGTATAGCCGGCTGCGGAAATATTTTTACAATGCATTCAACCTCGGTTGCTTCCTTTAGCGATGCCGAACTTGTGGGTGTTTGTGATATTAAGCCCGAAAGAGCTATTGCCGCTGCCGAAAAATTCAACACCAAGGCATATACCGATTATAAAGTAATGCTTGCCGAACAAAAGCCCGACATTCTTCATGTATGTCTACCCCACTATTTACATCCAATCGTATCCAAATATGCCATACAGCAAGGCATTAACGTACTTTGCGAAAAACCGATAAGCATAAATATGGACGATGCAATCGAAAATGTAAGACTTGCAAAGGAAAAGGGCGTATTATACGGAATTATTTTCCAATGCAGATATAACACCGTTTCACAAACCGTTAAAAAATATATTGAAAACGGTAAGCTTGGTAAGGTTTTAAGCGCGCGTTCAGTTCTGACCTGGTGTAAGCCCGACAGCTATTATTCCCTTTCAGACTGGAAGGGTACTTGGGATAAAGAGGGTGGCGGTGTTGTTATTGACCAAGCCATTCATTCAATGGACCTTGTGAATTGGTTTGTTGATTCCGAGCCGGCATCGGTTTACGCCCATTATGACAACCGCGACCACGAAATAATGCAGGTGGATGATAGTGCCGAAGGTCTTATAAAATATAAGAACGGCGTAAATTACGGCTTTTGGGCGATGAACAATTACGGCGTTGACGAGCCGATAGAAATTCGCCTTTTGTGTGAAAACGGTAAAGCCGTGCTTTCTTACGATGATATGACAATAACCCTTAATGACGGAACAGTAATTACCGACGCACAGGATATGTCCGATGCGCTTAATTACGAAAATGGCAAGGATTATTGGGGTTTTCAGCACGTAAAGCAAATACGCCAATTTTATAATAGCGTTCAGGGCAAGGAAGCGCTCGAAATATCTGCCGAAGAAGCGCTTAAAATTCAAAAAATCATCTGTGCAATTTATGAAAGCTCACGTCAAGGTAAACCCATAGAATTTTAAAAATTAAAACCACGAAACAATTAAGTTTCGTGGTTTTTGCTTTTTTATTTAATTTTTTCAAAACCTTCAAGCCATTTTCTTTTAATGAGCTCGTGTCCCTTCGCTGTGGGATGCACACCGTCATAAGCCCAATATATCGAGGGAGCTTTTGTACATGCTTCATCAAAAGCAGCCTGTAAATCAATATAAGTAAGGTCAAATTTTTCTGCAACTGATTTTGCTGCTTCGGCACGCTTTGCAACCTCGGTACTAAAACAATCAAATCTTGTAGGGTTTTCTTCATTATTGCAGGTTGCCGGACCATTGAGAACATAAGGTAATAACAACATTATCTTAACATCAGGCAATTCGTCCTTAATTTCCTCAATCAGCATAGTGTATATTTTTAAAAATTTTTTAGCCGAAACACCGTTTTGGCTACCAATTTCATGCCAAACATCATTAACACCAATAAGAATACTTAAATAATCCGGCTTAAGATTAATTATATCGGATTTTATGCGGGCGTACATATCAACTATACGGTTGCCGTTTATACCACGATTTAAAAAGGTGTATTCTTCGGGATATTCATACCCCATTTGTGCTTCAACCATTCGAACATAGCCCAAACCTGAAAACATATCATTTTCACGGTTACGACCGCAATCAGTGATAGAATCACCCTGAAAAACAATAATTTTAGCCATAAATTTTCTCCTGTTCTAAATATTGTCGTGGAGTTAACCCCGTATGCCTTTTAAACACTGAGGAAAAATAATGTACACTTGCAAAACCTGTTTTTTCGGCAACTGTGCTTATAGAATAACCTTGTTTTTGCAATAACTCCTTAGCTTTTTCAATGCGCAAATCTGTAAGGTATGCAATAATCGAACAACCCATTTGCTGTGCAAAAATTCGTTTAAGCGTAGAAACACTTATATAATTACTTTTCGCCAAGTCATCAAGGGTTATTTTTTCGCTTATATGTTCCTTCATATAGGCTATAACCCTATGTGACAGCTCGGTTTGTGTTTGATGCGATGTAGAAGCAATCAGACGGTTTTCGGCTGAAATATTACGATTTCCGCGAATAGCCGATATCATAAGTTCCTCCAAACGATTACAAATTATTTGTTCGCTTCCGTACGGAGTATCATTAAGCTTATCCATAGAAATCGCCGAGGCAGATTGTGCATAAAAATTAGTGTACGTACTCTTAGCTTCACGTATAATTGCAGATACACACTGCCTTTCTTCACTATTAAGAATGGCTATATTTTTTTCAAAAATCTTCATATTTACGCCTCTTACATCAAAGGCTAAAGTTAAAACCGAAGCATTCTTTCCTTGCCATACCCAACACCGATGAAAAACATTCGGCTTGCAAAAAATAATCTCGCCCGACTTTAACAAATACCTCTTATCATCCTGCTCGATTACTATTTGTCCGCGTTCAATATAGCTTAATTCCCAAAAATCGTGCGATTCTCCGGCAAATTCAAAATTTTCCGAAAAATTGTAATATGCAACATTAATTAATGACGTTACGCGAAAAACAGGGTCAATATTTTTATGTAAATACCCTTCCACCTATTTCACCACTTGCAAACTAATCTATTGTTATGTCATCACCATTAAAATGTAATTCTCCCTGCCAGAGATGAACAGTTTTCCACGAAAGCGGGTTTTCGTCCTTGTCCCATGCATGAAAGAATACCGAATATTTACCGTCTTCCTCAATAACTGAACAATGACCCGCACCCTTTACAGTTTCATTAATTGAGAAAATGGGTTGCGGACGCTTTTCCCAACTGTTTTTATCAAGCGGGTTTTCACCTACAAGCTTAAGCGCTGTAATGCAGTAATTTTCACACCACGATCCTGCCGCAGAATATAAAATATATGTATTACCATTATTATAAACCGCGAAAGGTCCCTCATTAATATGCGGTGACCCTATTTCACCGCGTGCGCCTAGCTTTTCCCAATCATATTCGGGGGTGGATATTAAAACTCGGTCAGAGCAAATTGTTAACGGGTCACTCATTTCGGCAATGTAAATATTTTGGCATATATTCACATTACCTTCCCAACCTGACCACACAAAATACATTTTGCCGTCCAATTTAAGTATTGTACCGTCAATAGCCCAATGGTCGCTTTCGTCGGTAATTTTTCCCAGCATTTTATAGCAATTATCCATTGGTTCGTTAGAATCGTTTGAAAGCACATACATACGGTGACTAACATTATGACCGGCATCTGCCGCAACATAAATATAGCTTTTACCGTCAATTATATGTAGTTCAGGTGCCCAAACATCTGTAGAATATTCGCTGTTTTCTTCAGGTTTAAAGACAAGGGTTGCCTTAGCGTTTTGAAGTCCCTCTACAGTATCGGCACAAGCAATACTAACCGATGCTGAATCATCGGTAAAGCAGTGGTAATACTTGCCGTTATGCTTTGTAATAAAGGGATCACGACACTTGGAATTATTGTTGTGCTGTATTATTTTTTTCATATTTATCACCTTATATAATTTGTTATTGAACCCTTTAGTTACCCTTATTTATACCAAACGCACTTTTACAATAAGTTTTTTGGATTTCTTACTGTCACCAACAAGGCAATTTGGCTTGTGGGCATCTTCCGGCATAAATAAAGCAAACTCACCTGCCGACACTTTTAGCATATCAATATTTTCGCTATCCTCATAAAAAGCGATATCGTGTTCGGCATTATATTCTTCCTTAACAGTAAGGGTATCTGCGGGTGCATATTGCATACCCTCGCTTCCATAGGTAACCACCTGAATATCAGCATATTTTTTATGTGTTTCAAGCTTTGCCATATCGGGCGATACTAAATTAACCTCGCAAAAAAAGGCATATACCTGACTTCCATCAATTTCATATTTCTGTGGGGTCAAATCATCAAAATCGGTATTTTTCAAAAAATCTATAGCTTTTTTGAAATTTTCACCATATTTCAACAAGCAATCAATGTTTTTAAGTGAATCCTTTATCATAAAACCACTCCGTTTTTAATTAAATATAAATTCACAAAATGCAATTTTCTTTCGTTTGTGGGTATAAACAATGTACGCTTTTTTACCCTTAGACACGATAGACGGATATGAAAATTCACCGTTTTCGGTTTCAAGGTCTAAGATTTTTTCAAAGGTTTTGCCATTATCATTTGATAAAAACATCGTTAAGGGTGTTCGCTCTCCCCAATTTTTACCAATCGGGTTGCAAACCAATAAAAGCTTATCTTCAACCGTTACACAGTCGATACCACTGTTATTGTTTGGAATATCTATCGGATAGCATTGTGACCAGCTTTCACCATAATCAGCGGAATCACTACGGTATATGAAACCTTTGTTTGAACGAAGCAAGGCGTGAATATTGCCTTCTCCACTTGTCCATAAAGTTGGCTGAATAAGTCCAAGTCCTTCGTTATCACAAACGGGCATATCGCTTTTTTGCCATTTATCACCGCTAAATATATCAACAAACGGCCGCCAAGCGCCCTGTTCGGTAGAAGCGGGCGCTAAAATTTTACCGTCAGCTAACCTTATTGGCTTGTTTTTAACGGGACCGCGTCCACCAGAAGTGTCGTTTAACACCAATTCCCTAGCTTCAGACCAACTTTTGCCACCATCAAACGACTGCATAACATAGGTTTTCCAGTCGGATATTTTGTGGCCTACTTTATAAAAAAGCGTAAGGGTTTTGCCGTCGGGTGAGAATAAAACAGGGTTCCAATGAGGTATGCCATCGTTTGCAGTGAGCATTATAGGCGCTTCCCAAATTTCATCCACACGGCGTGTAAACCAAATTGAAACGTCATCTTTTCCCTCTGCACTACCCGCAAACCAAGCGCTCGCTACAGTATTATCATTAAGCACGACTACCGTTGCAGCGTGACATTGTGCAACGGTATCGTTAGTTTCAAATATAAATTGTTTATTAATTAAATCCATAATTTAAAGCCATTCCTTACGCAAACGGTTGGTAAGCGCAAAACGCTGTTCTAACTCGTAACGTTCGGCTTCTGAAACAATACCTTCAGGGCGCGCACGGGTAATGCATGCCTCAAAAGGTAGACCTTCTTTTTGAAGATATGCCTTTGCCGTAACAGGATAATTGCCATACGAAATACTTGAAAGTACACCTAATATATCCTGAAGCTCCTGAGCTTTTTCATAATCACCATTATCGGCAAGCTCCATAAGCTTTACGTAAAGGTCGGGATGATAGTTTGCCATAACACCGCAAAGACCTGCGGCGCCATCCTTAACGCTGTCGAGAAGTGTTGCGGAGTTTGCATTGAATATTTGAAATCTTGAACCCTTAACTGCCTCAAGTTTGGGCTTGATATCGGTAACTGAACAGCTTGTATCCTTCATAAACACAAATCGGTCGCTTTCAGCGCAAAAACGAAGCAATTCAGGGGATGCAAACTTTTGGTAAGGCACGGGGCATTCGTAAAGACCTAAATCTATATCGGGAATAGCCTTCATAACACTTTCCAAATTGCGTAAAATCACACTTTCATCATCGTTTTCTTCTGCTAAACGGCTTGTAATAAGCACCAAAGCCTTCGCACCTGTATCAGCCAAGGCTTTAAGCTCGTCGATACCCTTTGCGGTCGGAAGCATAGTATGTCCCGAAACAACAACATCCACACCCTTGGGTGCAGCTTCAACAGTGGTTTTTGAAATTAAAACTCTTTCTTCAAGCGAAAGACCAAAAATTTCACTTGAAAGACAGGAAGCAAAAATACCCTGACAGCCCTTATCGGCATACCATTGTGTCAATGCCTTAACACCGCCAACATCTACCCTGCCATCCTTGGTAAGTGGGGTAAGCATTGCGGGATAAATACCACGATTTACAGTGTTTTTCATAAAGCTATTTCTCCTTTTTATTCACCGGTAAGACCAGAACGTTCTATACCTTGTATAAATTGTTTTTGTAATAATGCGTATATAAGCAACACGGGAAGCACCACTATAAAGGTACCAGCCATTAAAACCGCGTTGTTAATTGTATTTGTGTCAGTAACACCATAATTGGTTTCCAAAACATCGGCGGAAAAAAGCCTCAAGGTGTCAGAAATGGCCTGTAAGCGCATAGAAAGCATTGCCATATCACTTTTATTAATGTACATGCTCGGCTCGAAGAAATCGCTCCAATGCCATACAAGTGCCAATACCAAAACCACGATATAAATTGAACGTGCAACAGGAAATACAATATACAAGAACGTGCGTATAAAGCCGCAGCCGTCAACACGGGCGGCTTCTTCGAGCTCACGCGGTTGACTTAAAAAGAATTGGCGGAAAATGTAAATAAACAATGCGCCCTTTAAGCCAAAACCAAAAAAAGCTGGTATTGTAAGGGGAAAATATGTATTTAGCCAACCCATATTTGCATACAAAAGATATTGCGGAACAATTATTGTTTGAGGTGGTACAAGCATTGCCAAAATCATAAAGAAAAATGCAAACTTGTGTCCAAAACTGTTATAGCGCGCTAAAGAATACCCCGCCATTGAACATGAGATTAACTGACCAAGCGTAGCAAGTGCAGTAACAAGCACCGTGTTTTTAATATTGTTCCAATAACCCATAATGGTTGCCGCCAGTTTATAATTGCTTAAATGAATACTGCGCGGTATCCACATTACAAGTGGGTTATTTAGGTCGGCATTACTTTTAATTGAGGTTATTACCATATAAAGAAACGGGTAAAGGAAAATGTAAGCCAAACCAAGCATTACAACATATAAAAGAACTTTAGGCAATATTTTGCAGACCTTCAGCCAAATATTATGCTTTGGCTTTAACAATGCAGCGCCACCCATGGTATGAAGTTTATTTATTTTCATTATAGCTTACCTCCCATACCCTTGGTTGTGTCGCACATAGCTACCGATTATAAGAATTATAAGACCGATAAGCACTAAAATAAACGCAAAATATACCCAACCCATTGCCGAAGCATAGCCGTGCATACCGTATTTTATAGTCTGCTCAGAGATATACTCAAGCACCTGATTAGAACTGTCGGTAAATGAAGCAATAACCGTATAAACCAAATTAAGCAGTACGATTGGCGAAACCATTGGAAGTGTAATTTTCCAAAAAATTTCATAAGCGTTTGCGCCGTCAATTTTTGCCGATTCATATAATGCGGGTGAAATGCCAAGTATTGCCGACAAAAACAAAATTATTTGTACACTGCTTTGCCACAAAAGGCGAATAATTGAACTGAAAAGCATATCTAAAAGTTCTACAATACTGCTGCCAAGGTATAATAACCATTCACGCGGTATAATACTGCTGTTTGCAAGGGAAATAATTTGTTCATCAACACCCTGTGTCAAAAGCTGTGTCATTACCTCACCCGTACCAAGCACAAAGGGTAAAATAAATGCCACACGAAAAAAACCTTTACCACGGTCGATTTTACTTAACATAACCGCCAAAATAAGTGAAAAAATCACTATTAAGGGTGAATTAATAAGTGTAGACTTAATAACCTCTAACAACCTTGGTACAAAATTTACATCTTCAAAAAACGCTTTTTTATAATTTCCAAAGCCCTCAACTAAAATTGAAAAGCCAGTTTTGGTGGGATCTAAATCACCAAAGCTTAAAAGCAATGAAGAAATAACAGGAAATAGAAAAAATATGCAAATACCTATCAAAAATGGTGACAGGTAAAACAAGCCTATAAGCTTATCCTTTGTTTGCCTTGAAATTTTTATTTGTTTCATAAAACAAAGCTTTCTCCTTTCCTGTTATTTATGCCGCCAATACAACATAATTTCTTGACGGTACGGTCTTACCTAAGATTTGAGTATCGGTATTACCGTAATTAATTAAAACCTTATAACCGTTTTCGTATGTTAATGTAACCACATCGCCGTTACGCTCGTGCATAACTATAGACTGACCAATAACGTCATTTAAGCGACTGCTCATATCCTTATAAATCTTAAGCGCACGGTCTCCCCATTTGCTAAACTGACTTGAAAATAGCTTGTTATAGCTTGTATCAATAAGCTTTTTAGGACTGTTTTCAGTTAATTCAAAGTAAGGCATAGCGCTGTGCTCTATCCACTGTAGACAAAGTAGCTGCAAATCGCCTGACTGATTACCTGCCGTTGTAGTATGGGGAATAACACCGCTTATAATCATTGAATACCAAGGTATTGCTTCATCGGTCATTTGTTGCATTGAACAAGTCATAGGAATATCATAAACCTGATTAACCGAAGAAAGCATATATAAGTTACCGCCCTGACTAGCTGTAACATTTTTATTTTGGCTCATTTCTTGCCATAAAACCATTGTGTCGGTACGGGTAACTGTGCGTGACTTACTGTAATCGGGATAAACCTTACTACCAACCGACGCCAATGCAATTTCAATCGAATTATACTTTTTAAGCTTAGCAAGTGCACCATTCAACTTGTTTTTAGATACTATAGGTGATAAAAGGTAAGCATCCTCGTCTTCGTTTGTAATCGGCATGGTTGATTCCTTAACCGCAACATAACGGTTTTTAGCCGATTCTAAAAGTTCAATTTCAAGCAATACATTAAATCTGCTGTCCTTTTTAGCTAGGGCAGAAAGTTTTTTAAGTCCGCCGTTACCGCCTAATTGCGATGCCGGCTTAAAGGATTTATTAGCCGAAGCATAGCCACCCTTGTTCCAGCCGCGAAGTCTTACCTGAAGGTTTTGAACACCGTCATTTAAAAGGTCTTGACTTATACTTTCAACATAGTCGAAGCTAGTCATTTCAACAAAGGGGTTAATTAAGGCATTTTGCTTTTCAATACCCATAAACATATTAAGGTAAAGCCCCATTGTGTCAACCGAATTATTTTCATTAACAAGCTTATTTGAAACCAAATAGTCACGGTAAGCATTTGCCATACCACTGTAATTTGCCTTGTCATCACGCAAAAGGAAATATGTAACCTCGCGGTCAAGGGGCAATGGCTTTTCATCAACCTTTACACCAAAGGTTTCATCACCGCCTACAGTACCCGTAATGCTTGATAAAAAGATTTTATACTCATTGCGGTATACCATTTCAAAGCCCGCACGGTGAATGGGAATTTCCGAATTTGAAACAGCGGTATTAACATTAATACGAGCGCTTTCGCTACCCTTTGTAATAGCTGCCATAATGCCTAAATCATTATTTTTAATGCCATAAATTGGCAACATTGCGGTTGCCGGCTTATCCTCTTCCAAAATTGTTTCAAGGTTAAGTGTATCATAAATATCTAAGGCAATTGCCTGTGTATAGGCATGCTTTTCATCCGCTCTGTCAAAATAACTGATAGCACCGCTACCGTCGGGATAAACTATATAGCCGTCAGCATTACTAGCACTAGTTACAGCACTGAAAAATGGCAAAACATCAACCGATTTAATAACAAAATCGCCATTTTCTTTTATATCCTTTGAAGGAATACTTGCAATAATACGTTCACCGTCTAATTTAATTTCAAGTGCCATTGTCACATCAATAACCTTAAAATCAATTTCAAATCGAATACCATTTTCAAACGAGAAAGCCTTTATACTATTAAAACCTTCAGCGGAATAGCTTTTCATATTGTTTGCGCGTGTTGCGTCACGCGCAATATAATTCACCGACAAAGCTGACTGCATATAGGACTTCCAAAGATTTGAAACTTCCTCCATACTGCCATAATTTTCTTCGGTCATGCCTGAAAACCACAAATGCTCATTTGTGTTAGCATCTGCAATACAAAATATGTTACTTTGCGGATTTAACAATAATGAATAAAAAGAATTACGGCAAATTTCTATATAATTATCGCCCTGCTCAGCTATAGGGGCATACCTTACACTTTCTACGGGCGCCTTAGCCATACCGTTAAGGCTTGATGCCTGAGTTGGTAATACCACAACCGCTAAAAGAACTGTCAAAACTATAGCAACACAGCGAACGTAACGGTTAAACATTCTTTAAATCGTCCTTTCCGAAAAATTTTGCAATAACTATATAACAAATTGCGCTTCAATAATAATATCATTTACAAGTTGAACGAGACATACAACCAAGGAATAAGCAAACAAAGCAACAAACCATATTAAAACAACCGCAACTAAGGTAACAAGGCAAACCGCTATTGTATGACCCAAAGTATAGTCGTTCAAATGCCTTACTGCGCGGAACAACAACCAAATCATCCAAATAGTTACACCGTTTACTAAAACGGCATAGAAGCCTGTTTCATTCCAACACATAACCTGTGAAAACAAGTCTGCAAGTAAGGTAACTAAAATGTATGGTATTAAAGTAAATCCGCCTGCAATAAAGTTTTGCTTTAATGTAGATTCACCATCAAACTGCGCTGAAATTAGAAAAACTGCGCCTATCCAAGTAAGAATTGGTAAAAGAAGCTTTACAAATTCCAAAAACAAGTTCATTTCATCAGGATCAATATCCTGCATAGGATAATGCACCGTAAACACAAAGAAGATTCTAACAGCAAAGGCCAGAATAACAAGCACAGCAGGTACAGCCACACTAATACGACCTCTGTTATACTTTATAGCTTCAAATGTGCGAACGGGATGATTTAAAATATTCATACCAAAAAGCAGACTATCCTTAAAGCCAAGGGTATGCTTTCGGCCAAGTTCAAAATCAACCAAAACCTTTTTTGAAGAACCCATAACAAGCCTAAGTCCAACCACTAAGGCCACCGCAAAAGCAATTACTATAAGAGCGATAAGCCAAAAGTTTTGCTTTATTATTTCATAACGAAACTCCGAAAAAGCTTTTGAATATTCCAATCGGTCTTCGGAATATTTGAAATGCTCCATAGCGGTTTTCCAGTCCCCCGCCTTCATAGCGGTTAGACCCGCACCGAAGTGTGTCATAGGATAGGTTTCATCAATTTCAAGCACCGCTTTCCATAAAGCGTCAGCTTCCTCATATTTGCCTTCGTTATAGGCAATGGTTGCTTTTTGTACTGTTGTGATAAAATTAGAAGGCTCTAATACCGTAATATTACCGTAGCTTTGGTCCAGAACATACAAGCGACCTTCATCATCCACTACCATAGATGACGGTAGATAGAATTCACCCTGATCAGTACCCTTGCCACCAAATACTGCAAGCAGATTTCCTTGCGCATCGTACTGATAAATTTTACAGGTATTGGCCTCGATAACAGTTACCGTACCATTTTTGTCAACGCAAATGTCGGCAAATATAGCAGGCATACCTTCTTCGGTAACCTCACCGTAGGTAAAGCTTTTAGACTGAATATTACCGCTAAACAAACGGCTTACAAGGGTTTTAATGGCTTGCCAATCGTTAGCAAGTGTGCCGACCTTGCGATAAATATTATTACCAACAGTGTTTAAAACCTTAATTTGTCCTTCTTGAGTATCACGGCTAACAGCATAAATCATACCGCGGCTGTCAAGACAAAAATTAGTGTAGGGGTCAGCGTTACGCTTTTCAATACTTTGCTTTTGTACATCAGATGCCACAAGGCGTAAAAGCCAGTCAGTAAAGTCAAAACCAATATCGGACTGACCAATAAAACCGCGGAAGGTATTTTGGCTGTCCAAAAGCATTATATTTTCTCCCATAAGTACATAAACCGCACCTGTGGCAGACATACCGATTTTAGTAGGTGAATAGGTTTGAACGTCCGAAAGCATGGGTGATTCAGGCATACCGTATGTATTAACAGTTTCACCCTTTGGATTTAACTGAACAATGCGCGAATTGCCCGTATCGCTTATATAAAGGTCGCCCGTTTCGGAAACAAAAACACCCTGTGGTTCGTTAAATGCTATGCCGTCGCTTTCGGTAATTTGTGCTACAAATTCACCTTTTTTTGTCATTTTAACCACACGGTTATTTTTAGTATCAGCCACATATAAATAACCCTGATTATCCAAGAACAAGTCGGTCGGTTGGTTAAAATGGCTTATTTCACCATTATTTGTAACGGTGTTAATACTGTACGAATAGTCATACACTTCCGGTATTGCTATAATTTCGCCGTTATTAATCGTATAATTCGTTTCCTTTGCCGATACTGTAACCGAAAACAGTAACGAAAGTATACAAAGCAAAACTATAACCCTGCTTATTCGTTTCTTCATACCGAAAAATCCTTTCCGTTGCATTCCTAATTATCCCTTAATACCAGAATGCACCATAGTTTGCATAACCTTTTTTTGCGAAATCATAAATAAAATAACCGTAGGTAGAGTCATAAGTAAGGTTGCCGCTGCAACCGCACCCGCACGTCCAATTGTGGCCGAGCCGCCCGAAATTGTATTAAGGGCAAGAGGTAAAGTTTTTAAAGCCTGGTCATTAAGATAAATTAACGGTGAGAAATAATCATTCCACGAGCTTACAAAGCTAAACACCATTAAGGTGGACCAAGCCGGTGTAAGTAAAGGCATTATAATCTGCCAATAAATACGCATTTCGCCACAGCCGTCAATACGCGCAGCTTCAATAAGCGTATTTGGAATTTGTTCAACAAACTGTTTTACAAGGAAAAAGTTATATGCCGTTGCAATTGAGGGAATGATAAGCGCCCAATAACTATTTATAAGCCCAACCGAATTAATAATTAAATAACGCGGTATTTGTGTAACAAAGGGCGATATCATAAGCGCTGCCAAAATTATTTGAAACCATAGCTTACTTCCCGGTGGGTTGTGCTTGACCATACCATAAGCACCAAGTGTGCTTACAACAATGGTACCGGTAACCGTGCCAATTGTGACTAAAGCGCTGTTAAACACATAACGTGAAAAAGGCACCGCCGAGCTCGACATAGACAGTAGCAAATCGCTAAAGTTTTTTAAGGTTGGGTTACGCACAAAAAATTGCGGCGGAAATATAAATAATTCACTAAGGGGTTTGAAGGCGGTGCTTACCAAATAAACCAAGGGTAACATGGTAAAGCTAACCACCAATATCATTAAAGCATATACCGCGGCCCACGCGCCTTTTGAACGCAAGCGCGCTGCGGAAAGTGGGCGTTTTCTTTTAAATGTTGCCATTTCTTTTACCATCTTTCCATCATTATTCGCTTTCACTCAAAGCGTGTGTTACCACACGGCCTACAATAAAGGTAATAAGGAACAATACCGTTGCCACAGCTGATGCGTAACCCATTTGGAAGCGGATAAACGCATAGTCATAAAGATGGGCAACTATGGTATGACCTGCATAGCTCGGGCTTGGTAAACCCGAAACCGAAACTGCAACATCAAAAGCGCCAAATGCATTTGTAACTGCAGTAATTGCACCAAAAAGAAGCTGCGGCTTCATTTGTGGCAGGGTTAAATATTTAAGCTCTTGAAAACGGCTTTTAACACCGTCAATTGCGCCCGCCTCGTAAAGCGATTTATCAACATTTTGAAGACCTGCCAAGAACACAAGGAAGCCTGTACCCATACTCATCCAAACCGAAATTATAATAATAACGGGCAATATGGTTTTAGGGTTTTGCGTCCATAAAACAGGATCGTCAATAAGTCCCATGCTGATGAGCACATTATTAATTAAGCCATATTGGTCGGATGAGAAAAAGTAAAGCCAAACCGAGCTCATAGCAACACCGCTTGTAATAGATGGTGCATAAAATGCCAAAGCAAAAGCGTTGCGCATTTTTAGTTGGTTTAAAACCCAAGCCACAAAAAAGCTCATTAAATAACCGACAGGGCCAACAATTACTGCAAAAATCAAGGTGTTTTTCATTGCGGTCCAAAATACCGAATCATCAACAAGCATAAGCTCGTAATTTTTAAGCCCAACAAAATGTGCTGTCTGAAACATATTATAGTCGGTAAAGCTTAAGCCAATAGCTATGGCCGCGGGGGCAAGTACAAATATTGTAAACAAAATTGCAAAAGGAAGTTGCATAGCGTAGCCAATCCAATTTTTGCGAACAAAGCGCACTGCATTGGCTTTAAAACTGTTTTTTGATTTTGTCATTTTGCAACCTCCTTTTTATTTTTTATTTGGTTTTACGTTGTATTCTTCTTGTTTGTTGCGTAGCTCACGGTTAATTTCCTTAACGGCATTTTCCAATGCATCACGGGGTGAAGACGCACCCGAAACAACAACGTCGGTAAAAGCGTTAGTAACATAACGACCCGTATAATAACCACCAAGCACTACAGGGGTTTCCTGTGCCCATTTCCATTGTTCTTGAATAACCGCAAGGTCGCCCTTGTTCCAGTCAAGCGATAAAAATGCATTAACGTTTGCGGTATTCCAACGGGCTTCTACACCTACAAGCGCTTCCATTTCTCTTGCATAATCCATTTGGGTGGTTTCCTGACTCCACCACTTAAGGAATTCCCAACCCGCCTTATATTTGGGGTCGCGGTCGTTTTTAAGAAGCATATCACATTCGCCTGCAATACCGCCACATGAACGGTTTATACTGCCATCCTGTTGCTTGATACCCGGAAGCGGCGCAATAGCCCATTTACCGATAAGCTCGGGTGCCGAGGTGCAAAGCTGAATGTAAAGCGAATAGTTCCCCACGCCTATTGGCATTTCACCTGTACGGAAACGGTTAAAGAAGTTTGCACTTACAGGCGAACTGTAATGGGTAAACATTTCGGTATATTCGCGGAATGCTAAGAATGCCTGTGGCGTATTAAGTGCCGAGGTATAGCCATCCTCACTGTAATAAGCACCGCCGTATTGATACAAAAACTGTGTAAAGTCCATATTTTGGTAATATGAGAGGCCGTTTTCAAACAACTGCGGTAAGGTATAGTCGTACAATTCCTGACGTGTATTGGGAAGCATTATGTTATACTTTTCAATTACATCGCTACGGTAGAAAAGACAACTGAAATTCATTGTTTCGGGCATAGCATAAACGCCGCCCTCGTATGTAAAGGGAGTAATAATTTGCGGAACAAAGCGTGATGCAATTTCCTTATAATCGGAAAATTGTGTTAAATCTACTGCGGCATCACGAATTGCAAATTCAACAGGCGAGCCCGAAGCCACACCCATTGCCACGTCAGGCGCTGTGCCCGACGTCATTGAAAGCATAAGCACGTTGGCGCTGCCCGCATTAAGCTGTGAAGCGGGTACAACGTTTACGTTTACTAAAATACCGGTTTTTGGGGTAAAGCTTTCGTCAGCCATTTCCTTAATTATTTCCGCCCATTCGTTACCGCGTGCAATCCAAACATCGATAGTTTCGGTGATTTCGGTATCCTCGCCTAAAATACCACCAACGTTGTTATAGTCCTTAACAAAGGAAATAAGGAAGTTTTTAATTGTACTGCGAAGCTTTTGGAAGAAATTAGATTTTCTTACAGGTATTTTAACGTCGGCCGTAGCAACTGTAAATTCGTCAATAAGCAAGGGCTGTGACTGTAATTCAAGATACCACGAGCCAAGATTTGTTTGCGCTTGGGTAAGTTGGGAATATTTTTTAGCGATGGAAAAGGGATTATCCCTCATTCTTTTCAGCTGTTGTATAATAGATATCAAGTTACTACCCATACTGGTCGATTTGCCTGAAATAGCATAAATTCGGTCATACTGTTCCTGCAAATCAGTAATAAGACGGTTCATATCGTCTTCTAAAGTGGGAATAAACTTGAAAAATTGATAGTCATAGTTGGGGTCGGGGTCACTGCCTGTTAATTTTGTAATATCAAGCAGCATTTCCGACAAAATTGTCATATCGTCATAAAGGGTGTGTATAATATCAGTTAATTCACCCATTGTGACAGTCATTGTCATTGTGTGAGGGCCTTCTTCAAGATAGAAAAGGTAGTCACCATTATCGTCACCCAAGGTAACGGTTTGCCAATCTGTGCTGTAATCAAAGCAAATTGATTCGAGTTCACTAAATGGTATTTCATTATCGATTTTAATTGTACGGTAAGACGGAAGACCGTCATTCCAGGACTGCTTTACACGAAATGCCATACGGTAAAGGCCTGTTTCTTTCACATTAAATTCATAAGTAATCAATTGATTACCCTGTCGCCAACGGTAACCGCCCACGGTATTAAATACACGGTATCCATAAGCTATAGGCTTAGTTTCGGGGTCGCCGTCACTTTCAAGACGAATGGTAGCATCGTTACGGTTTACCATACTGTCTTCTGCTTGAAATGTTAATAACTGCTCCTTAATTTGTGATTTAGGATATGAAGCCGAAACCTTCTGATAGCTTTCAACCGGTATGAATGGTTCAACTACCAATTCAGAAATTGCCATATCCTGTGAAGCATAGCCAAGGGTTAAAGTATGTTCGCCTATAGTCAAGGGGAAAATTAGCGGCGTTGTATAAAAACCGCCACTATCGCGCAAATAATCCTGTTGCCAACAAGCTATCGTTTCAACCGAAGGGCGCACCTCATCACCGATACTGTTTACCCTAACCTCGCCCGAATCCTTGAACGAATGATAAAAAGGTATTGTGTCAGCTTCAAAACAGGGTGTCTTGCCATCAATAAGTAAAGAGCGAACCGCCTTACTTCCCGAAGTCTCTAAAACTGTGTAATTGGCTTTTATTATATACCAGCCTTCAGTATTAATGGTAAATTTCCATTGTATATCACCTGTTTTAGCATCGGATAGAATTGCCTTTTCAGCATTACCGTTAATATCACTTTTAAGGGTAATGCCATCTGCGGCGGACGCAGCCGCCGCAGATAAAACTACCTTGTCCGTACCTTTAACATACGGATTGTTTTTTAAAACCTCTGAAAGAAAGGGCGCGCGGGTTCCGTCATCACTTAGAGTAATGTTTGTGCTGTCACCTTTGTCGCCGACAGTCGCCGTATAGGCCTTATCCGCTGAAGCGGAAATTGATACCATAGTCATTAGCATAGCAGCTACACAACCTACTGATATCAGGCGCCTTAGAAGAAAACGCCTTTCGGGACTTGCTTTCATAAAATTTCATCCTTTCAGATAATGTCAGTTAATTTAACACGTGTTAATTCCATAACTTCTTTTTGTTTAGAATAGAAAATATACATATAATCGTCCTGAATTAAAACTTCAGGATAAGCATAATAACCGTTCTTTGCCCAGCCGCTTTGCTGAAGCTCGTACTTTTCGTCACGCAAGATATATTCACGGTCCCAGTTATAGCCGTCGTCAGAAATTTGAAGAACTAACGGATAGCGGTTAGAGCCATAGCGTGAGGTGCCTACAAAATAGAAACGACCGTCGGGCAAGCGACCAAAGTTAGCCATTGTAGCTTCGGTTGCAAAGTTTGTGGGGTAAACGTCGGTAAAGGTTTCGCCGTTGTCATAGCTTTCGGTCATCCAAATGCGATTGGTGTCACTGCGTATCATAACGTGAATAACATAATCGTCGGTTTGATACCAAGAAGCTTCTTGAAGAATATTTGCGCCACGGTCAAAACCTGACTGCTCCTGTTCTTTGGTTAAGCGGCCCACCTTCCACATAAGCGAGCCGATATCATCGGTGTATATAACACCTGTACCCGCGCCCGCAAAATAACGGCCTGTAAGCGATTTCTTAGGTGATTCGTTAGCGCCTATAGAGACAACTGCGGGTTTACTCCAGGTTTTGCCATCGGTAGTGGATACAACCTTTGAAACGTATTTATAATACTTAATAATTTGCTTTATCCAGGTACCGTCAGCGCGGAAGTTATCAGGACCAAAATGAGCTTCACGATAATAGTAATAAAGCTTATTGGGAGTTGATACGAAAAATCCGCCCTGGTTTGCAGTCATACCAAAACCGCCGTCAACCGAAGGTCCTACAACTACCGGCTTGCTCCAATTATAAAAATCAGACGAGCTTGAAATTACAACAGATTGACCGGGAGAATCCTCGTCCTTAGCTGCCTGACCCCAAGCGGCATAAAACTTACCCTTAAAGTAAGCAAAGCCCGGTTGATGCTTAAAGCCGTTTTCTGACTCAAAATCAGAAACGACAACCTTTTCTGAAGCAATTTTTTTGCTGTTTTTAAGCGCCTTTGAATTATCAACCTTTACAGCCGACTGCTGTATTGTAAGCTTTGGTGTAACAGGAAATGTATCCTTCCATTCTTCGGGATTATATGTAACGGTAGAGCCCGAAGGTGTATCCGATGGATTATCGCCATTTGAGCCCGAAGAATTACCGCCGCAGCCCGCCAATGCCGATAACACTAAAATCATTGCCAGTCCGCGAAGCGCCACGCCTTTAAAACTAATAGGTTTCATTATTTTCACCTTTCTTTAAGAATTACATTCCTTAAGAATTTCTTCAACGCCAAGTTTTTTCATTTCAGCTAAGAAGCTGTCAAATTCGGTAAGGCTGCGTGTGCCCTTAACAAATTTGATAATTTGTTGCTTAGCATAGGTGTTAATAGTATCGTAACGGGCAATCTTTTCGATACCAATATCAGGCTTGGTTTCACGCTTAGTTTCAAAGTTGCCTGCTTCAAAGTCCTTATCGTAAATATTAGCGTATTTCTTATCTAATTCATCTGTTTCATAATCTTCCCAAACAACACCCATATTATCATAGAAAGGCGCGAAGCAAAGCTGACCAAGGCCTAAATCAGACATCCACTGATAGTTGGGCTGTGCAGCCTTTTCGTACTTCTTCCAAACAGACTTCGGAACATAAGGGTTGCCGTCCTTGTCAAGCTTATAGGTTTCGTCAAGCTTACCGTAAGTGTTGATAAGCATAGCTTCTTCAGAATAGCACCAGTCCATAAATTCTAAAAGTCTGTCGGGATATTTTGCCTTTGCGCTAAGGCAGTACTGAGTACCATAGTTGGTAAGCTGTGTCCAAGCAAGACCTTCCTTCTTGCCAAAAGAGTTGGTCATAAGGGGTAATGAGTTAATGGTTGCATAGGGGTTAGTTTTTCTTAACTGTTCGGTTTGCATACTTGCAAGCACGCCGTTGTCTATCCAGAAGAAAACGTTGCCTGCCTGTACCTTCTTTTCAAAGCTGCTAGAGTCTGACATATCAAACTTGGGGTCAAGAATACCTTCGTTATAGGTTCTGATCATAAACTGTAATACGGTACGGAATTCTTCTTCCATAACACCGCTTACATATTTTTTAGAATCCTCATCATAATGGATAAGGTAGTTCATACCTAAAGCCTGTGTCCAGTATTCAAGCAAATAACTACCAGAGCGGGTTGCAAAAGGTGTGCTGTTGGGATAAAGCTTTTTAAGCTTTTTCATAGTTTCAAACCATTCATCCCAAGTTTTAGGTGCTTTAAGATTATGGTTATCAAGTGTATCGTAACGGATAGCTAATTGCAAAGGGGTATCGGGATAATCGATATGGTGTAAACCAAATCCTAAATATTTGCCGTCAACCTTAGTGGATTCAAGACCTTCAATATCCTTAGTAAGCTTCCAATAATTAGGGGTCTTCTCTTCCATAATATTTGTAAGGTCCATAAACAAAGCACTGTTAAAGGTTTGAAGCTCGGAATGGGTGAGCATTGTAATATCATACATTTGACCCGATGCGTTTGCCGCAGCAAGCTTGGTTTGTGCTTCAGTACCTACACCGATATCAACGTCAAGCGTTACGCCTGTTGCTTCAGTAATAAGATTCCACTTCATAGCATCTGTTTTAATGGGCTGATATACGTGTTCCTTTAAAAATACGGTATAGGTTACGGGCTTGTCGGTATAAGCCGCAGTGTTGCTGCCACCCTTTTCTCCACCGCCGCAGCCTGCAAAAATGCAAGCAACCAAGCACATAGCTAAAACTATCGAAAGTATTCGTTTCATAATAAAGCTCCTATCATATATTTTTCATAATGCAGGAAAAGCAATACCTTGCCTTTCCTGCTTTTTTTAGTATTACTTTTAAGCGCGCTTTTTCTTAAAGATAATTATACCTGCTACTGTGCCGCCTGCTACAATTAAAATAGCTGCAACCACAATAATGGCAATAACTACAACGGGTAATTTACCCTTTTCCTTAACGTTGGTATCATCGTTCTTTTCGGTTTCATCATCGCTGCCTTCGGTAAGCTTGATATAATTTTCAATATCCTCTTCGCTTCTGAAAGCGCCTGCCCATTTAACGTAAACAGTGTCGCCTTCCTGCGCAAGTGTGTCAGAAACCAAGTCAAGCTTCAATGCGCTCCAATTGCCGTCAAAGAAGAATGCGGCAGTGGGGTCTGCAGTACAGTCAATAATAACGGTTTGCCATTCGCTTGTGGGATTATAGCCCAAAAGCTTAACCTGACAGTCAGCCGATTCAATATCGTCTGCAAGATATTTTTCAACTGAATAGGTTGTGCGGTAATGTGCCCAACCGCCTGTAAGACTATCCTTTGAAAGCTTAACACGTAATGCGATAAAGGGATAATCGGTTGCCTTAAGATTAGCATTAACAGGTATTTTATCTCCTAAAATGACACGACCTGGTGTAACAGTAACCGCGCCGTCTTCGTTAGTATCGGTTACAGTTACCTTCATAGCATTAGCGGCAAAGTCATATTCAAACTTGGTGTCGCCTGCGACTGATACGTGGTTGTTTATAACGTCACCCTTTGAAAGATCCCAGAAGAACTTTGTGGGTGCCTTGCCGTCGGGGTCAGTGGATGTGTTTTTCTTTGGATTTTCAATGCCCGCATATTCATAAGCATCATCAGCGCTTGCAAATACACCTGCCCATTGAATATAGAATACATCATCCTTTGTAGGAACAAGGTTAGTATCCATAAGCTTCATAATTAAGCCAAACCAAGTGCCTGTGTAGGCATCGTCATAAGCCTCATAGCCCTTGGCATCAATTATCATATATTGCCATTCATCAGTAGCGTTGTACTGTTCAATGGGAAGCTGTACACGGAATTTGGTAGGATATTTAGAATTTGTACCCGCCCAAACCGAATTAAGAACAGAGGAAACGTTCTTTGTCTTAATCTTCATTGCGAATACAGGATAATCAGCAACATTGATTGCTTCGCCACGATCATACAATGCAACAACACCTGCATTTTTATCCTTATAATTCTTAGGTTCTACCTTTAATGCTTTTTCGGTCTTGTCATAAGAAACCTTTGTGTTAGAGTTGCCGTCACCCGCTACGTCACCGTTTTCAATCCAACCTGTTGTGTCAAACGACTGTGTAAAGTTATAGAAGAAAGGCGAGGGGTTGGGGTCAACATATTCGGGCGGTACTTCCATACCTGCATAGGTGTAAGCATCCTTTGCGGTTTTAAATGCGCCTGCCCATTTAATAAATACGTAATCCTTTTCAGTCGGAACTGCTTTTTCACCCAAAAGTCTTAAAAGGAAGCCGTCCCAATTACCTGTATAATATTCATTTTTAAAGTTTGTACCGTCAAACAACAAAAGTTGCCATTCGTTGTTGTGCTTATAGGTCTTAAGCACGTTTGAAATCATAAACTTGCTTCCGCCGTCGGGACGGTCGGTACCGGGTAATAAGCCACCAAGTGCACGGTCGGGGTTATTAAGCTTAACCATAACCGCCATAACGGGATATTCCTTAACCGAAACGGTTGCGTTTGCAAGAATTGAAAGTCGGCCTGCCTTAATATTTTCAGTGTCGGCTGCGCCAAGCTTTAAGGCTTTTTCGGTATCGTCATAAGCAAATGCTGTATTAGAACCGCCTTCAGCAAAAATTATTTTATTACCAAGCCAAACATTTGTATCAATCTTATTTGAGAAATCATAGAAGAAAGGTGGTGTAAGTTCTTCTTCTTCAACAGGTTTTTCCATATCAGCATAAGCGTAAACATCGTCAACAGTCTTAAATGCGCCTGCCCACTGAATCCAGAATGCTTCACCTTGAGTTGCTAACTCAGAGTCGGTAAGCAAACGGAAAAGCATCGCTTTCCATTGACCCTTAAAACCCTTATTGCCTGCGTTATCAAGAATAATAAGTTGCCAATCGCCTGTGGTTGCGTGGGTTGATTGATTTAAAAGGTCAGGACCGGAATAAACATATTTTTCACCGCTGTTTTGGGTGCCTGCCCATATGCCTGCAAACCCTTCATTTTTGGTGTTAACCTTAATCTTAACCGCATAAATGGGATAATCTGCAGTGTTTGTGGTTGTATTATTAGCTTCAATTGCTAATCTTGCTGCTTGACCCTTTGTAAAATCTTGTGGTGAAATTTTAAGTGCACGTTTTACAGGGTCGTATGTAAATACGGTATTACCGCCGCCTCCACTGTGAATCGGTATACCGGTTTTACTCTTTATGTATGATATAGTAGTAGCGTGGTCACTAAAGTTATAGAAAAATCCTGATGGATCTTCCTTTCCGCTACCGTCCCCTATTTCAGAAGTTTCGGCACCGTCAAGACCAAAGGACTTAATATAATACTGTTCGGCTTCTTCGGTTGTCTTAAATGCGCCTGCCCATTCTACCCAACAAACATCATCTTCGGTAGGAGTAACGTTATTCGCCATAAGACGAACAATCATACCGTACCATTGACCCGAATAATATGTATCGGTTGATTTTCTTCCATCATATAAAAGTAATTCCCAATCACCTGTACGGCTGTAGGTTTGGCAAACATCCTTTGCCTTATACTTACTTGAAGAGCCGTTATTGTAAGTACCCGGCCAAATGCCACCAAAAGGACGGGTTGTATTTTTAGTCTTAATTTTAATTGCAATTACGGGGTATTCCTTAACCTCGATACCTGCATTGTTTGAACGAATTTCAAAACGCGCAGCATCAACTGCGGTTAAATCCTTAGGAGAAATTTTAACAGCGCCTTCGGTTGCATCGTAAGCAACTGTGGTGTTTTTACAGTCGCCTGCACCGATTTTGCCGTTTTTAATGTAAGCTGCAGCGTCATCAGCGTCGCTGAAATTATAAAGGAAGGGTGATTCAGTTTCGCCGTAAGCGCAAGCTTCCTCAACTGTTTGGAAAACGCCTGCCCATTGAATCCACATAGCATCGCCTGCAGTTGCGGTAACATTATTGGCTGCTAAAGCACCAAGTATGGTGTTCCAAACGCCGCCATATTTCGGATTATTCATGCTTGAACCGTCAAATACAATTAACTGCCAATCGCCCGTTTCGGCAATATCAGCTGCAACATAGCCTGTGCCGTAAATACTGCCGCCTTGACCGTGGTCACAGCCCGCAGCCATACCGCCGAAATTAAGGGCAGGGTTAGAAAATTTAACCTTCATAGCCATTACGGGGTATTTCGCAACTGTAGCCGCTTTGTTGCCGCCTGTAGGAATTCTGAAACGGTTAGCGTTTGTACCGGTTGATGTAATTTTAACTGCGCCTTCGTTTGTGTCGTAAGCAATGGTTGTACCGGCATCGTTAACAAGTCGGCCGTCTGCCATAAGCTTTTCAGCATCAGTTTTTTCAGTAAAATCATAAAAGAAAGGTGTGGGCGCCATTGAAGTATCATAAGCGTAAACCTCTTCAACCGACTTAAACACGCCTGCCCATTGAATCCAAGTATAGTCAGTATCATTAGGAACATCGGCATCAGCCATTAAACGAACAATAATGCTGTCCCATTGGCCCTTATATCCTGCTCTGTCAGAATTTGTGCCATCATATATAATTAATTCCCAAGTACCTGTACGGTTGTATGTTGTACAAACATCACCGCTGGAATAAATGCTTGACTGACCGCTGTTTTTTGTGCCGGGCCAAATACCGCTGGTATTGCGGTTGCGGTTATTTGCCTTAACCTTAAATGCAATTACAGGGTAATCAGCCACGTTTGTGGTTTTGTTAGCCATACCCATTGTAAACTGACAAGCCTTGTTTTTTGTGATGTCTTTAGGTGAAACCTTAAGGGCTTGTTCCTGAGCATCATACTCAAACTTAGTGTTACCATTAAATTCAAGTATTCTAAGGCCAACCCATTTGTCAGTTTCGGCTTTAGTTGTAAAATTATAAAGCGCGGGGGAAGTTGTAGCAGTTTCATTTGCAAACGTTGTAAAAGATACTGCGCAGCAGGTAGCAACTAATGCTACTACACATAAAATCGCTAATAGTTTTTTCATATTTACGCCTCCTATTTTAATTTATATGTAATTTGAAATATCGTGCTTGTTTTGTTTCATAAACGCAACTACATCTTCTATAATGGGCAGACTTGGTTGTGCACCCATACATGAAACGGTAATGCCTGCTGTGTGGTTAGCAAACAAAAGGGCTTGCTCTACCGTGTCACCAAGACAAATTGCGGTACAAAAAGCGCCCACAAAGCTGTCGCCTGCAGCGGTAGGGTCAACTGTTATGCCAAAATCGACAGATGGACTTGACCAAAAGTTGCCTTCATTTGCAAAAACTGCGCCCTGCTTACCCATTGTGATAAGCACGTTTTTAACACCTTTATCAAGTAAAATCTGTGCGGCCGCCTTCGCCGATGAAATATCCTTAACGGCAACACCCGTCATATCGGAAGCTTCATGCTCGTTAGGTGATATATATGTAAGGCATTTAAGCAGCTCATCAGGAAGCGGTGCCGACGGTGCCGAGTTGAGCATCACCGGAACACCCTTTTCAAAAGCTAACTTTGCCACTGCAACATTAACATCCATCGGTATTTCAAGCTGCAAAATCACCATATCATATTTTGAAATTATATCTTTCAAAAAACAAATTTCATCAGGTGTTATATCCATATTGGCACCGGGAATTACCATAATACGATTAGCTGTGCCATTTTCCGTAACTTCAAGCTGAATATTACCAACCGCGGTTGAGCAAGTGTCTGAAAATAATACGTTGCTTGTATCAACCTGTGAATCCTCTAGCGAACGTAATATTTGCCGTCCAAAATCATCACGGCCCAGCTTTCCAACCATAGATACTTTTGCACCAAGACGAGCCGCCTGTACAGCTTGATTAGCGCCTTTTCCACCGGGGGCAGTTGCAAAGCTTGTGCCCAGTACCGTTTCACCGCTTTGCGGAAAACGGCTTGCAGAACAAATCAAGTCCATCACAAAACTGCCAACCACTAATATTTTAGGAGATTTTTTCAAATCAAATTCACTCCCCCATCGTTATTTTATTCAAATATACCATATTTTCGCAAAAAAGTCTCGCCATTATGCAACTAATGATGGACATTTTTTGTCTTTTGTGTTATAATGCACTTGAGGTGAAAGATTTGGCAATACAAGAAATAAGACAATACCAAAACAATTTTGAAGTTTGGCACTCAATCTATACGAATATGACTTTTTTAGCACACCAACACACTGAAGTTGAACTAATTCGTGTGCGTTCGGGTACATCATGCATAACTGTGAATAATCAGGTGTTTTCCCTCAAAGAAGGTGACCTGCTTTTATGCCAAAGCGGAAGTATTCATTTTAGCGATTCTACTGAGGTTAAAAACGAACTTGAATTTTTGATTTTTAACCCCGCACTTGTTAAAAGCCGACATGCGACTTTATCACTATCTACGCGTCTTTTCACTGCGGAAAAACTTAAAAGATATAATATGCTGACTGCCACCCAGAAACTTTTCAGCGAGATTTCTTCAGAACTTGCTGCGCGTGATGTTTTTTATGAAAAAATCGTACTCAACACACTTCAAACCTTTTTATGTAAATTACAACGTTATTCGCCTGTTTTATCATCAGATGAAACTGAAACACTGGTTAAACATTCCCCTTTTATATCAGAAGCCATACATTATATGGAAGCACACCTTTCCGAAGAACTCACTCTTGAACAAGTAGCAGCAAACATTAATCTTGAAGCTGGCTATTTTTCGCGTATTTTCAAGCAGTATGTTGGTTTGAATTTTGTAAAATATCGCAACCTACTGCGAATCAATAATGCAATACTTTTACTACAAGAAACAAATAAATCAATAAGCGATATTGCATATGATTGCGGTTTCCAAAACATACGAACCTTTAACAGAGTTTTCTTACAATACACCCAAAAAAATCCAATGGATTTTCGCCGCGATCCAGAACTTGTTTGCCCCGTTAATCTTCACCCGCACAAGAAAAACTCGGTTTCAATTGAGGTTATTGGCGATTCGCCAGTTGTTATGTTTGATAATTAAGCACAAAAGCCAAGACGAAAAAATTGTCTTGGCTTTAATTAATTTTTGACACAAAAATCTTGATTTGTTCGAATTTTCCTTATATAAGTGTTGCGCTTGGTTTGACAATTCATCATAACTATATGTGCTATAAAAAGGTCTAATATTGAATATCGATTCACTTGTAAAGCTATTTTTGTTATGCTATAATTCAACTGTAAAAATGTACGGTGGAGGTCCTTAGATTGAGCTTTGATAACCGTGGAATTATTATAGCAGGCAATATTATAACCGATGTTGTTAAAACCGTTGACTGTTATCCTCAAATCGGTATGCTTGCCAATATTTCAAGCGTTAGTCGTGCGGTTGGCGGTTGTGTTCCCAATACAGCAATTGACCTTAAAAAAATTGACGATAATATAAAGGTTTCGGCCATAGGTAAAATCGGTAACGATGATAGCGGCGAGTATATACTTTCACAGTTTAAACGCTATGGAATTTTGTTTGACAAGGTTAAGCGTTCTCAAACAAAACCGACAAGCTTTAGCGATGTAATAAGTTTACCATCAGGTGAACGCACCTTCTTTCACGCAAGGGGTGCTAATGCTGAGTTTTCACCCAAGGATATTGATTTAGACAACCTCGAATGCGATATTTTTCATATTGGTTACATACTCTTACTTGACAGTATGGACAAAGCTGACAATGAATATGGTACCGCTATGGCGCGTCTTTTAAAGTCTGTTCAGGAAAAAGGAATTAAAACCTCTATTGATGTTGTAAGTGACAGTACTGCCGATTATAAAGCAAAAATCGTTCCTGCGCTTAAATATAGTAATTATGCCATTATGAACGAGGTTGAAAGCTGTATGCTGTCAGATTTAAGCCCATATAATGCCGACAAATCAATAAATACCGAAAATATTCGCAAAACAATGGAAGCTATGGCCGAATACGGTGTTAAGGACAAAGTTATTATACACTGTAAGGATGCCGGTTTTTGCTATGATGTACAGTCTCAAAGCTTTACTGCTGTTTCCTCTTTGAATATTCCGAAAGAGGAAATCCTTGGCAGTGTTGGAGCTGGTGATGCATTTTGTGCAGGTGCACTTTACGGTATTTATAACCATTTTACAGATTATGAAATTTTAAACTTTGCTTCAGCCGCCGCTGCTTGCAATTTGTTTTGCGAAAATTCAGTTGATGGTATGAAGTCAAGAGAAGAAATTTATAAAATTGCTAAAAAATATGGCAGGAAAGAGGATGTATTATGATAGTAAATCTCAACGATGTGCTTAAAAAAGCGCAAGCCGAGCATTATGGTGTGGGTCTTTTCAATACTACAGATACCGATATGGCTGAAGCGGTAATTTCTGCAGCTGAAGAAATGAATTCACCCGTTATAATCGGTACTGCTGAAGTGCTTTTGCCTTATGGCGAATTAAAACTCATTGCACCTTCAATTCGTGCGTTAGCTGAACGAGCAAAGGTTCCCGTTGTGCTACATTACGACCACGGTTTAACCTTTGACCGTTGTATTGAGGCCTTAAAACTTGGCTTTTCAAGTATTATGTTTGATGGTTCTGCAGGGGACAGCAAACAAAATATTGCCAACACAGCCGAAATAGTTAAAATTGCACATTCCTTTGGTGCTTCGGTTGAAGGCGAAATCGGTCATGTTGGTCAGGCTTCAAGCGGTGATGGCGAGCTTACAAACATGTATACCACACCCGAAGAAGCTAGAGCTTTTGTTGAAGCAACCGGTGTTGATGCTTTGGCTGTTGCAATAGGTACGGCTCACGGTATTTATAAAACAAAACCTCGTTTGGATATTGAAAGACTTAAAGAAATTCGCGCTGCTATTGATACTCCTTTGGTGCTTCATGGCGGTTCAGGGTTAAGTGATGACGATTTCAGAAATACAATTGCAGGCGGTATTGCCAAGGTTAATATATTTACTGATCTTTGTGTTGCCGGTGTTCGCGCTATGGAGAAGGGTATTGCCGAGAATAAAGACTACCTTGAAATACGCAATATGAAGGTTTTAGAAATCAAAAATACCGTAATGAAAAAAATGGAGCTTTTTGGCTCTAAAGATAAGGCATAAATAAGATATTATTTTTAAGGAGAATGAACTATGGATTTTAACTCAACTGTAAAAGGTTCAGCACTCGAAGGCTTTTATCCTGCAGGGTGGGACTTTGAAAAAATTGATGCTTGTATTGATACCCCTGAAACTATTACCGAACATCAAGCACATTGGAATAAGGATTTTACACCCATTAAGTGCGACAGTCTTGGTGAATTTGAGACCTATATGGGTCACGAAATTGCAATGCAAATAAAGCTTGCCAAAGAAAGAAATGAAAAAATCGCTTTCATTTTACCCGTTGGCCCTATGGGTATGTATAAATGGGTTGTATATTTCTTAAAAGCTTGGAATGTTTCTTGCAATCATGTTTACACCTTTAATATGGATGAATGGGCCGATGGTGAAGGAAACACACTTCCTTCGGATAATACAGGATCCTTTAAATATGCTATGGAACAAGCATTGTTTGGCCCTTTGGGTGAGCTTACCGTTCCTGAAAATCAACGTAACTTTGCCCTTAAGGATAATCTTCCTACATACCCTGAAAAAATTGCTAAATTAAAGGCCGAAGGCGCAAAGCTTGTTTTAGTTTATGGTATTGGCAGAATGTGCCATATAGCTTTCTGGGAACCCACCTTTGCGGCCGATTATAACACTGCTGAAGAATGGGAAGCAGCACCTTATAGGATTGGTGCTAAAATTCATCCCTTAACTGTTGAGCAAAACGCTTTAACAAGCTTTAAATCAAGAACACCGCTTGTTCCTTGCCGAGCAAATACAATTGGCCCCGGCATATTCTTAAAGGCCGATTATGCAATTGGTGGTGCGGATGGTATACTTGGTCGCGGAATGCAATGGCAAGGTCTTTCACTTTGGATGACACTTCGCCACGAAAAAACCCCTTGGATTACTTCGACATATATTCCCACAATTCCCGGCAAGCTTTTCTTCCTTAAAGAGCTTGCAGGTCCACTTGAAGCTGAATGTAACTAAATATAACTATCATACTGCAAAGGAGTATATTAAATGAATGTTTTAGCAATTGGTTGTCATCCTGATGACGTAGAATGTGGTTGTAGCGGTACACTTGCAAAATGCGTAAAACGCGGCGACAAGGTTATTGTTTGTCATGCATCAACCGGCAATTTGGGACATGTTGTAATCCCACCCGAAGAACTGATTAAAATTCGTGCAAACGAAGCCAAAAAAGCAGGCTCACTTGCAGGTATTGAGGTTATTTGTGCAGGCTTTAACGACCTTGAACTTTATGACAACAATAAAGAAGCCCGCGACAAGATTGTTGATATTATTCGTTACGCTAACCCCGATTTTATAATTACACAAAACCCAGACGATTATATGCCTGACCATACGGCAATTTCGCGCTTGGTTTTTGACGCCAGCTTTGCCGCTACCCTTCCTAATTATAAATATAAGGCGCACTTCAGCAATCCCAATGACCCGCCCGCAAAATTAGTGCCTATTTTTTATATGGACCCCACCGCAGGCGTTAATTTCGTGCCTGAATTTTTTGTTGATATAAGTGAAGAAATCGATTTAAAAATGGAAATGCTTGAGTGTCACGAAAGTCAGCTTGTTTGGATGCGTGACCACGACAACATCGACTTTGCTGACTTTATAAAAACCTGCTCACGTTTCCGCGGTTATCAATGCGGTGCCGAATACGCTGAAGGCTTCCGTCAATGCAAGGCATACCTTAAAGGCACAACCGAAAGATTATTACCTTAAAAATTTAAAAATCAGATACATTATTCTTTTGAAAAAATGTATCTGATTTTTTTATTTTCAATGAACAAAATTAGCTCTGATAAAAAAATGAGCTAATTTTATAAAAACGAGCCTATTTTCTAAAGACAAATTTTTGTTATTGTGTTATTTTAATAATGTAAAAACATAAAAGGAGAGATTTTTATGAAGCTTCGTCCCCCCGCTTATCCGTTAATTACAGTTGACCCTTATTTTAATATTTGGGCAATGAACGACAAACTTAATGCCGACCACACGCGTTTTTGGACCGGTGATCGAACAATGTTGCTTGGGAAAGCAACCATTGACGAGAAAACCTTTGTTTTTATGGGTTCGGCCGAAGAAATGCAATTACCCCCTATGAACCAAGTAAGTGTAGATGTCACAACCTTCACAACAAAATACATTTTTGAAGCTGCAGGCGTAATGCTAACTGCCACCTTCACAACCCCAATTTTGCCTGATGACCTAGCACTTGCTTCTCGCCCCGTTTCTTATTTACATATAGAAGTAGGTTCTACTGACGGTAAAAACCATACCGTATCAGTTGAGGTTAAAGCTTCCGAAGAGTTTTGTATGGAAAATTATGAAGATCTTGGTGTAAACGTTAACCAAATAAAAGTCTCCCCTTCTATTTCTGCTATGCGTATTGGCGGTATTGAGCAAGCAATTCTCGGAAAATCAGGTGATGGCATTGGAATTGACTGGGGATATTTTTATCTTGCAATTAAAGATGGTGAACTATCAACCGATGAAGAATTCAAACGCGTTTTCGTTTCCGCTAAAAAATCACTTGATACAAATGAAAATCAAACTGCTTTATTTGCTTTTGCTTACGATGATATTAAATCTATCGTGTACTTCGGCAACCAACTTGATGCCTATTGGAAGTCACAAGGCAAAACCATTGAACAAGAAATTGAAGCTGCTTTTTTAGAATATGAATCACTTATGCTTCGTACAAAAGCATTTCACGACAAACTTTTTTCAGATGCAACCACTGCCGGTGGTGAAAAATATGCCGAACTTCTTGTTTTAGCACTTCGCCAAGTTATGGCAGCACATAAATTAGTGGTGGATACTGAAGGTAAATTACTTTTCATTTCAAAAGAGTGCTTTTCTAACGGATGTGCCGCCACCACTGACGTAAGTTATCCTTCTATTCCTTTGTTCTTAATTTATAATACCGAGCTAGCAAAGGGTATTATGCGACCGATTATGCATTATTCCGCAAGTGAACATTGGCCCTATCCCTTCGCTCCACATGATGTGGGTAGATATCCTATTCTTAACGGTCAAGCCTATAGCCGTGGCACAAAACCTGCATGGCAAATGCCGGTTGAAGAATGCGGAAATATGCTTTTGATGGCCTCTGCTGTAGCTTTAGCCGAAAAAAATACCGATTTCGTCACAGAACATAAGGAATTGCTTGATAAATGGGCTGAATATTTAGTTGAAAACGGATTAGATCCGGAAAGTCAAGTAACCTCTGATGACTTTGCAGGCCATATCGCTCACAACTGTAATCTATCGCTTAAAGCATTAATGGCGCTTGGCGGATATGCAAAGATTTGCGAAATAATGAATGAACCCGATAAATCTCAAAAATACCGTAGCGCCGCCGAAGAAATGGCAAAATTTTGGATTGAAAACGCCGCAAACGGTGACGGCAGTTTCCGTTTAGCATTTGACCGCCCCGATAGCTTTAGTATGAAATATAACGCTGTTTGGGATAAAATTTTCGGCTTAAGTCTTTTACCAAAAGACGCAATACAATCAGAACTCAATAGCTATGTGCAAAAAGCAAATCCTTATGGTATACAACTAATTGACACTTCAGATTTCACAAATTCAGGTTGGATTGCATGGACCGCCACTATGGCTGATACACAAGAATTATTTAGCAAATTAATGGACCCCGTGTGGCTTTGCTTCCATATTTCACCCTCTCGCGTGCCCTTGGCGGACTGGTATTCATCAGTTACATCTATTAAGCTTGCAGGACAAAACCGTACTGTTCAAGGCGCATTATTTATGAAATTATTAGATTATAAGAAAATTTGTCACTTTTAATTGTGTAAAGGAGTAAAAAATGTCTAAAAAATTACTTAGATTTGGTATCGTAGGCATCGGTGGTAGACCAAAAGCTTTTTTAAGCGCTTTTGAAAAAAGCGGCAAAGCGTGCCTTGCTGCTGTATGTGATCTTAACCGTGAAATAATGGATGAAAACACAGCCGATATTCCAAATTTGCTTAAATTTACTGATTATGAAGAAATGCTTGAGAAAGCTAACCTGGACGCAGTAATTGTGGGTACTCCCATACATTTACACGTACCTCAATCAATAGCAGCACTTAAAAGAAACATTCATGTTTTCAGCGAAGTTACGGCTGGAATTTCAATCGAAGAATGCAAACAATTAGTCGATGCTTGTAAAAATTCAAAAGCAAAATATATGTTAGGCGAAAATTGCAATTATTTGCGTTCTAATATGATTGTTGCCAATATGATAAAAGACGGCAAATTCGGCGAGCTTTGCTATGCTGAGGGTGAATATAACCACGACTGCCGTAACCTTATACCCAAAACCCCTTGGCGTAAAAAATATGTATTTGATGTGGCGGGTATAACCTATGGTACACATTCGTTAGGACCGATTCTTTCTTGGCTTGGAGACGACCGAGTTACATCGGTTTGTTGTGCAGGAAGCAATAGCGCAACAACTGATTTGGATGGAAATCCATTTGAAACTTCAACCTGTTATATTATGCTTTGCAAAACCGAAAAAGGTCGCCTTATTAAAATTAAAAACAATATGCTTTCCCCCCGTCCTTACGGCTTGAATTATTCTTTAGAAGGTAGCAAAGCGGCTTTCCAAAGTTTTCGTTTAGAAGACCAAACTGACAACCCCGACTATATTTGGTTTGACGGTAAATCACCTAAAACTCGTTGGGAGGATATCGCAATTTACGAAGAAGGTTACGTACCTGAAATTTGGAAAAAGCATTCAAATGAAAACAACGCAAAAGGTCACGAAGGTGCCGATGTTATTACAATGATTGACTTCATTGACGCAATTTACGACGGAAAAGAATCCCCCATTGATGTTCACAAGGCAATGGATATGACCTTACCCGGCCTTATCAGTCAGCAGTCTGTTAAAAACGGTGGGATTTGGCTAGACGTTCCAAATTCGCGTGATTGGTAATAAACTGAACTTTAATAATTTTGAAAAAGGTGTTTTGTGGGAATTTTATTAATATTTTTAAGTGTTTGTTCCAATTTATTGGAAGGCGTAATCGTTAAGAAAAACGGCCAAAAAAACGAAACAAATGTATTTTGGTTTAATGCATTAATGGCATTAGCTTCAATGCTGTTTTTCGCAGTTACTGAAACAGATGGTTTTGCCATTCCAGCTGAATTGTGGCTTTATGCAATACCATCGGCCTGTTGTTATTGCAGTGCGCTTATTTGCACCTATTTTGCTTTGGCAGAAGGGTCGTTTGCGATTTCAATGATGGTTATATCCTATTCAATTGTTTTACCGGTTGTATATGGTATGGCCTTTTTAAAGGAACCGGTTTCTTGGTTAACTTGCATTGCGTTGGTCATAATGCTTGCTTCACTATATTTAACAAGAGAAGATACATCTAAAGATAGCAACAAATTTTCATTTAAATGGCTCATTTTGATAACTCTAGCAACCGTAGGAAGCGGCTTCTTTGCAATTTTCAAAAAAATGCAGCAACTACGCTTTGAAGAAAAATGTAATAACGAATTTATGATTTTATCACTTGGCATAACCGTGCTAGTACTTTTTGTGCTTGGCCTTCTCAAGAGGAAGAAAAACGCAAAAAGCATTAATGCAAAAACTGTTTTAATTGCATTGGGTGCAGGGTTTTCCAACGGCATTACCAATATGCTTACACTGCTAATCAACACTGTTATGGAATTGTCGATTTCCTCCCCCATTAGTACCGGTATGCGAATAGTTCTTTCATTTATAGTTTCTAACCTTTTCTTGCACGAAAGGTTTTTAAGACGACAAATTGTTGGTGTTATATTAGGTGCCGTTTCACTTTTAATGTTAAGTATATAAATCACCAGATTATTTTAAAAAAGAAAGCCTCTTTAAAAGAAGCTTTCTTTTTTTATTAAGAATAAAACCAAAAGCGAGCATTTAAGTCATATAAAAACAAAAAATGTCCATCACAAGTAGCAAAATGGCGAGAATATTTGAAAAAAATATGTTATATTTGTATAAAAGATAATGTATCAATTAGACTTTCAACCAAATTTGCTTTGGTATGAAATTCTATTTTTCAAAAAAAGGGTGATGTTTATGTCTTGTTTTGAAACGTTTAAAAACACCATTGCAACCGAAATGGATGCTGCTCTTGCCAATATAAACGAAGATATATTTCTTCCGGCAGCCCAAATCATTTGGGATGCTGAAAAAAACGGCAACCGAATACATATAACCGGTATAGGTAAGCCTGCCCACATTGCAGGCTATATATCATCACTAATGTCTTCAACTGGCACACCAACATATTTTTTACATGGTACCGAAGCTGTTCACGGCTCTTGTGGTCAGTTACGCGAAGGCGACGTTGTAATTTGTATTTCAAACAGTGGTGAAACTGCCGAGCTTAAAGCAACTGCTTTGGCTATAAGAAATAATGGCTGCAAGGTTATTGGCGTTACAGGTAATCCGCAATCATGGTTGGCACAATTTGCCGATGCGCATTTAACTGCCGCAATTACTAATGAAGGCGGTCCATTGAACCGTGCACCACGTGCATCAATTTTAGTAGAAACACTTATACTTCAGGCACTTTCAGTTATTTTACAGGAAAAGCGCGCCATTACCCCACAAGAATATGTTAAACGCCATCCCGGCGGCGCACTTGGTCAGCTTCGTGAAAACGAAAAGTAGGGAGAGATAGATATGCTTAAAGGAATTCCAACCGTACTAAACCCCGAACTTTTAAAAATTCTTATGGAAATGGGTCACGGCGATACATTAGTTATCGGCGATGGAAACTTTCCCGCTGCAACCTATGCAAAAAGACTTGTAAGATGCGACGGTCAAACCGTACCCCAAATGCTTGATGCTATTTTAAAGCTTTTCCCACTTGATACACCCGATACCCAGCCTGTTTGCGTAATGCAAACTTCCGACGGTATGGAAACTCCACCCGTATGGGCTGATTTTAAAGCAGTCATTGAAAAGCACGAGCCCAACGGCCGAGAATTGACCGAAATTGAACGCTTTGCATTTTATGAAAAAGCCAAAAATGCTTATGCGATTGTCACAACAGGCGAAACCGCCCTTTTTGCAAACATACCCATTAAAAAAGGTGTTGTTATTGAAAAATAATTTCAACACCTACACATATAATTATATAATATCCCGAAAGGCTTTGGTGAAGCACTATGGAAAACGAAGTTAAAAAAGAAGTCAAAGTCCGCGAAATTACCATTTTTGATGGTAACGAGGGTTGGGTACATAATGATCATATGTACCGCCTTGCCTGTGCAGTGCAAATTGTTCAGGCACCCGACGGCTCGTTAATTGCGGGTTGGATGACAGGCGGTAACATGGAACCCGCTGACGACCACATTGCAGTTTGCGCCCGTTCTTATGACGGTGGTGAAACCTGGACCGAGCCCGAAGTTTTACTCGGCGAAGGCGATGGAAACGGTGCAGCTGGTATTTTTGAAATTGATGGTCGCCTTTACCAAATGGCAGCCCGTTGGGAAGATAATTACGGCGTTTGGAAATATGTTCGCCGCGAATCGCTTGACAACGGTAAAACTTGGATTAATGAAGTGCCCGTTAAAATTATTGAAGGCGAAGGACTTTCATCATCATTAGGCAATTTCATCCGTTTGCAAAACGGTGAACTTATATGTGCAGTAAACACAATGCAGCTTCGCGATAAGCCCCTTGAGGCAGGTGTTGAACGCTTAGTTTACGCTAAAACCGAAGAAGAAGCTGCTGCAATGTCACCCCGTACCGAAGACGAAACACACGCACTTTGGATGGATAAGTACATCTACGGTATGGCAACTGCATTAGTTAGTGAAGATTTAACAAAATTTACCCCATTGGGTGGTTTTGCTAACCGTCCGCTCGGCCTGCTGGAAGGTCAGATAATCCAGCTTAAGAACGGAAACCTTGCTATGATAGTAAGAGCTGAATGGGGTGGATTCCTTTGGAGAAGCGACAGTACCGATAACGGACGTACCTGGTGCGACGCTTATCCGCTTGATATTCCTAACCCCAGTACCCTTGCAACCGTACTTCGCCTGCCCGATGGCAGAATTGCTTTGTTCCACAATGCAATTGGCGAATTCGGTAAAAAGTCCAGCCGAAACAGACTTTCAATTTGGGTCAGCAACGACGAAATGGAAAGCTGGTACATCAAAACTGATGTTATTTTTGGCGGACAAAACGCATACCCCTGCCCCTACGTCCTTCAGGACGGCCGCGTAGTCTTTACCTATGATAAGGACAGACGCATGGCAAAATTTGTCGAGGTTACAATACCCGATTAACAAAAAATTATTGGAGGTTTTTATTATGAAAAAACTATTAGCGATTTTATGTACAATAGCATTAATTGCTACCTGCTGCGCAGTTTCCTTCACCGCGTTTGCAGCTGAAACTGCTACAACTTCCCCCGCGCTTTACAATTTTACTACTAAAGCTGAAACTGATAAATGGGTTGGTCTTAGAATACTTGAATTTAACGGTAACACCAAATTCGAGTATGATGCCGAACAACAAGCCCTTAAGGTTTCACCTAAGGATATTACAAAACCCAAAGCTTGCCAATTTACACTTGGTATGGCTAACAAAACCACAAATGTATCTGACTATCCTGTAATTGCTTTTAAGGTTAAGGCAAATAACCGTACCCGTAACACCTGCGGTATTTGGCCGGGTACAAAGGTTGAGGGCAGAAGCATTTATTCCTGTGGTGATGTTTGCACATTCTATGACCGCACAGGTAACTGGGATTTAATTATTTATGATGGCTCAAAGGCAAACCTTGCAGGCTATGAAGGTAAATGGGACAGCATTATTGTTCGCTTAATGAGCGATTCTGAAATCCCCAACGAAACCGACTACACTTGGATTCAATGGGCAGGCGTATTTAAGAGCGTTGAAGACGTTTACGCTTATGATACCAGCATGGCACCTTCCCCCTTCTTCTATGATTTCAGAGATGCTACTGAAGGTCAAAACCTTATTGCTGACGGTCGTGTTTACAGCGACGGCAATACCAATACTGCTATATCATACGATACAAATGAAAATGCTGTAAAAATTGCTTCTAAAGGCACTAACGCAAACAGATTCTTCTTCGATAGTAAAATCAATACAACAAGAGGCGCAACCGTTGCCGATGTTAAAAAATACCCTGTTTTTGCTATGAAGGTTAAGTTTTCTAACCCAAGTCTTAACTTCGGCGGTATCGTACCCGGTACCTGTAGCTCGGCCGGTGAACTTTGCGGATATGTTGCTACCGATACAGTTGAAACCGGTGCTTACCAAATTATTGTTTGGGATGGTTCAAATTATTCACATAACCGCTGGAACAATGCTTGGAAGCGTGTTCTTGGTGCATTAGCGCCCAATGGCACAACCCCAACTACCAATGACTGTATGTGGGTTCAGTGGGCAGGTGTATTTGAGAGTGTTGAAGATGCTTACGCTTACGATACCGATTGCGCATCTCCCTACTTCTACAATTACGAAGATGAAACCGATATACAAAAATTAATGGCTAAAAAATACATCATAGCTGAAAATAATGTTGCTTTTAGCTATAACGCAACAGAACAAGCATTAGAAATTAATCCAACCGATGTTGGTGCCAAATCTAACCATCGTTTCTCTGTTATTCCTACCGCCCGCACAACACCTGTTGCAACT
>JAZQWD010000083.1:0-11166 GCA_045632165.1 Acutalibacteraceae bacterium
GGTCTTCGCTTAGAGGCAATAGAAAAGCTTAATAAAATTCGCCCCGTTAATATTGGTCAGGCATCACGTATTTCGGGTGTTAGCCCTGCCGACGTTACGGTGTTGCTTATCTATTTATCTAAATAATTTTCGCCCCGATTATCCGTCGGGGCTTAAATATTTACGGTTTATTCACATTTTTATCAATTTTTTGAAATAAAATAAGCATATAATAGCTTTAACTTAAATAGAGGAGAGAACGTTTTGGACGATTTTAATATTTATAATAACGATTTTCAAAATCCTGAACCTCAAACCGTATATGAACCGCCCCAAAAAGAAAAACCCAAAGCACGCTTTAGTTTTTTAACTGTTATTGTGGCGGTGATACTTTCGGGTGTTATCGGTTTTACAAGTGCGGCTTTAACAAGCGTTGTTTTTTGGAACTTGTATAAAAATGATAATCCCGCTACCGAACATTTGGATTTAGAAAATAATAACGTTAATATAAACGTTGACGAACAAGCCCTTTCGGTTGTTGAAGCGGTTGCTAAAAAGGTTACACCCTGCGTTGTGGGTATTCGCACAACCACCTCGGTTAATAGCTTTTTTGGTAATCAGCAAGAGGCATCGGGTGAGGGAAGCGGTGTAATCTATAAGCAAGACGGATATATTATTACAAACTACCACGTAATTGAAGATGCTGTTGTTAATGCACGTAACACTAAAATTGAAGTGTTTTTAGATGCTTCCGCCGAAAATTCATATATTGCAACGGTGGTTGGTTATAATATTTCAGCCGATTTGGCGGTTATAAAAATTGGTGTTACGGGTTTACCTGCCATCGAACTTGCCGATTCTGATAAAGTTAAGGTTGGGCAGTACGTTATTACTGTTGGTAACCCAGGCGGTCTTGAGTTTATGGACAGCGTAACTTACGGTGTTATAAGCGGTCTTGACCGTGTGGTTTCAAGCGATAGTGATATTGGGCTTATTCAAACCGATGCCGCTATTAATCCCGGTAATTCTGGCGGTGCGTTGGTTGACGTAAACGGTAAGCTTGTCGGTATTAACAGTTCTAAAATCGTTTCAGAGGAGTTTGAGGGTATGGGTTTTGCTATTCCTTCAAACGAAACGGTAGAAATTTGTGATAAAATTATTTCTAAAGAAAATTCACCCGAACCATATATTGGTATTACTTTAAGTGAAAAATACACTGCTGAAGTGCTCGAATTTTACGGTTATCCAAAGGGCGCGGTTGTGTTAAGCGTTTATAACGGTAGTCCTGCTTATGAAGCGGGTCTTCGTAAGGGTGATATTATTACCGAATTTGGCGGCACCCAAATTACTGATTTTAAGGTTTTAGAAAATCTTATGTCTAACTGTCAGCCAAATCAAAGGGTTGGGGTTAAGCTTTACCGTGGCGGTAGGTATTACAGCACGACTATAACTGTTGGCTCTAACAATGCAATAAAATAAATTTTAATAACACTTTCACGCGTTTGTGGAAGTGTTATTTTTGTTGTTGACCAAATGAAGAATAAAGGTTATAATAAGCAACAAGAGGTGTTTAAATGAAACGCTTAATGATAGTTGTACCTTGCTATAACGAGCAAGAGGTTTTTGAATTTACCTTAACCGAACTTTCGAATTTACTTTTTGACCTTATTAAAAAAGAAAAAATTGCTAAAAACAGCGGCATTATGTTTGTTGATGACGGGAGTAAAGACAATACCCGCCGTCTTATTTGTGAGGCATATAAAAAGTATAACCACGTTTATGCGGTTAATTTAGCAGGTAACGTTGGTCACCAAAATGCCCTTATGGCTGGGCTTGAGGCAGCGGCTGATTTGTGCGATGTTACTGTGACTATCGATGCCGATTTGCAGGATGATATTTCGGTTATTGAGGAAATGATTGATAAGTATAACGACGGCTGTGACATAGTTTACGGTGTTCGTAATAACCGCAAAACCGATGGATTTTTTAAGCGTACCACCGCAAATGCCTTTTATAAGCTTATGAAGTGGTTAGGGGCTAAAACAGTTGATAACCATGCCGATTTTCGATTATTAAGTACACGTGCAGTTAAAGCACTTTTACAGTATGAAGAACGTAATTTGTTCTTGCGCGGTATTGTAACCCGTCTTGGTTATAAAACCGACTGTGTTTATTATGCACGCAAAAAGCGAATGGCAGGCAAGACAAAATACCCTTTTAGAAAGATGCTTTCTTTCGCGGTTGAGGGTATAACCTCTTTCTCGGTCAAACCCCTTAAAATGATTATGGCACTTGGTCTTTTTATCATTTTTTGTTCGCTTTTAGCCATTGTCTACGTTTTGGTTTCATTCTTTGTCGGAAACGCTAATGCCGGTTGGCCGTCACTTATGATTTCTATTTGGTTTCTCGGCGGTGTTCAGCTTTTTTCTATCGGTCTTGTTGGCGAATATATCGGCAAAATTTATTTAGAAACCAAAAAGCGTCCACGCTATAATATTGAGGAAATTTTAACCCATAATGAAGAATAATTTTTTTAAAAAATACAAAGAACCGCTTCTATATATCGTGTTTGGAATAGCCACAACTTTGGTTAATTTTATAACTTATTTTTTGCTTTCAAAATTAGATTTTTCGACAGCAATTTCTACTTCACTCGCGTGGCTTTTGGCGGTGCTTTTTGCATTTTTCACAAACAGAAAATATGTTTTTGAAGCTTCTAAAAACGGCTTTTTAAAGCAGCTTTTCGGCTTTTTCTCAATGCGAATTGCAACAGGTGTTTTAGATGTTTTAATAATGATTTTGCTTGTTGATTTTCTCGAATTTAACGACCTTTTAATAAAGCTTTTGTCAAACGTTTTAGTTATAATTTTGAATTACATTTTTAGCAAATTTTTAGTTTTTAAGAAGAAAAAATAAATTTAATAAAAAATTTACAAAGTCCAATGCAAAACATTGGGCTTTTTTACTTGCATTATTATTAATTATATAGTATAATAAATTGATTATTTATTAAGGAGAAAATTTCTCATTGAAAAACATTGCAATTACTACCGATTTTTCCGAGCAAGCCGCCTACACCAAAAGGGTGCGCGAGCTTGTCTCAAATATATACGGCACAACACCGAAAGCGTGTGTTAATACCTTCGGCTGTCAGCAAAACGTAAGCGACAGCGAACGTCTTAAAGGTATGTTATCAGCTTGCGGTTACGAAATTGTTGAAGATATGGCTGAAGCCGATTTTATTATTTTTAATACCTGTGCGGTGCGCGAACATGCTGAAATGCGTGTTTTCGGTAACATTGGTATGACTAAAAAAATTAAAGCTGACCGCCCTAATGCCGTTGTTGCGGTTTGCGGTTGTATGGCTCAGCAAGAGCATATCGCACAAAAAATCAAACGCAGTTATCCGTACGTTGATATTGTAATGGGTACACATGTTTTCCACCGCTTGCCCGAATTCTTATATAAACGCCTTTCGGGCTCGCCCCGTATTTTCGAGCTTTCGATGGATAATAACACCATCGTTGAAGAAATACCGATTAAGCGTGACGGCACTTTTAAGGGTTGGCTTCCCATAATGTATGGCTGCAATAATTTTTGCACCTACTGTATTGTGCCTTACGTAAGGGGCAGGGAACGTTCGCGTGAGCCCGAAAAGATTATTGCCGAATTTAAAGAGATGGTTAAAAACGGCTGTAAGGATATAACCCTTTTAGGTCAAAACGTTAATTCTTACGGTAAGGGCTGTGACCACGGTGTAAACTTTGCAAAATTACTTCGTATGCTAAACGATGTTGAGGGTGAATTTGTTATAAGATTTATGACATCACACCCGAAAGACTGCACAGTTGAACTTTTAGATACGATTAAAGACTGCAAAAAGGTAACCCGACATTTGCATTTACCTTTCCAAAGCGGCAGTAGTAAAATCTTAAAGCGTATGAACCGCTACTACGACCGCGAGGGTTATTTAGAGCTTATTAAAAATGCCAAAGAGCGTTTACCCGACGTTGATTTGACAAGTGATATAATCGTTGGCTTCCCCGGTGAAACCTATGAAGACTTTAAAGAAACGGTAACCCTTGTGAATGAAGTGAAATTCGCTTCGTTATTTACTTTTATTTATTCAAAGCGTAACGGTACTCCTGCCGCTATAATGGACGACCCCATAACCCGTGAAGAAAAGGGAAGATGGTTTGACGAACTTTTAAAAGCGCAGGAAGAGGTTGCTAAAGAGAATATAAACAAATACATCGGCAAAACTTACCGTGTGTTATGTGATGATTTTGGAAGTCGAGAGGGCTTTATGACAGGTCACACAAACGGTACTGCGGTAATTGAATTCCCTGCAGATGAAAGCTTACTTGGTCAGTTTGTAAACGTAAAGGTTTTAAAGTGTGAAAACGGCCTTTGCGGTGAAATTATTAATAATTAATTTTTTATAAAAGAGGTTTTTAAAAATGGACGTAATTGAAGTAACAAGAGAATTAGGTAAAGCAATTCAGGCAGACGAACGTTTTGTTCGTTATGCAAAGGCACGTTTAGCAAATGACGCTAACGTTGATTTACAAAACGCTATTGGTGAATTTAACATCAAGAGAATGGAACTTGAAAAAGCAGTTAGCGAAGAAGCTAAGGACGAAGTTTTGGTTAAAAAACTTAATGAAGAACTTCGCGAAAGCTATGGTAATATTATGGCTAACCCCGCAATGGTTGAATATAACACTGCTAAAGCAATGCTTGACCAAATGGTTAATGAAATTAACACTATCATTTCAAAGTGTCTTGATGGTGAAGACCCCGCTACTTGTGAAGTGAGCGACGGTTGTACCGGTAGCTGTGCTACTTGTGGTGGTTGCCACTAATTTTTAAAAAATTTTAAGAAAGGAAGTTTAAAATGGCTGAATTATCGCCGATGATGCGGCAGTATAACGATATTAAAGCGCAAAATGAAGATACCATTTTGTTTTTCCGCGTAGGCGACTTTTATGAAATGTTTTTTGATGATGCCAAAAAGGCTTCCGAAGAATTGGATTTAGTTTTAACAGGTAAAGAATGCGGTTTAGAAGAACGTGCACCAATGTGCGGTGTACCTTACCACAGCTGTGAAGCGTATATTGCACGCTTGGTTGAAAAGGGCTATAAGGTTGCAATTTGTGAACAGGTTGAAGACCCTGCAACCGCAAAAGGTCTTGTAAGGCGTGATATTGTTCGCACAATTACCCCAGGTACTGTGCTTGAAGACAGTATGCTTGATGAAGGCAAAAACAATTACCTTGCCGCTATCGCCGTGTGCGAGGGCGAAATTGGTCTTTGCTTTACCGATGCATCAACTGGTGAGTGCCATGCTACGGCTTTATCTGAAGAAAACTTCCAAATTCGTTTAATAGATGAAATTTCGCGTTTTAATCCGCGTGAAATTCTTGTGGCTGATGATTTTAACTTAAAAGCCCCAACTTTTTCCGATTATCTTGAACAAAATTTTGAGGGTATGGTTACCGTACGCGAAAAGTTATGCTTCACACTTACTGCTACTGAAGATTTAATTTTAAAGCATTTTAACGTGATAAGCGTTGAAAACGTTGGTCTTACTAAAGGCGGTGCAACGGCTTGTGCTTTTGGCGCGGCGCTTCAATACCTTTATGAAACAGGTGTTAACGGTCACGTTTCGGTTAACGAAATTGACGTTTACACAGGCAGTCAGTTTATGCGACTTGACACCACAGCGGTTAGAAACCTTGAACTTTGCGAAACAATGCGTACCAAATCCAAAAAAGGTTCGCTTTTGTGGGTGCTTGATAAAACTAAAACTGCAATGGGCAAGCGCCTTATAAGAAACTGGGTTTCACAACCGCTTTTAAGCATTACTGCAATAGGTCTTCGCCAAAATGCGGTGGACGAGCTTGTAAGCGATACTATCCTACGCGGTGAAATCGTAGAAAACTTAAGCGGTATTCGTGATATTGAACGCTTAATGACTAAAGTGGTTTACGGCTCTGCTAATGCTAAAGATTTATTAAATCTTTCATACACCGCGCAAAAATTCCCCGCACTTAAGGCATTACTTCAAAACTCAAATTGTAGAATGCTTAAGGATATTTATAACGAAATTGACACGCTGGAAGATATTGCCGCTTTAATTGATGAAGCCATTAATCCCGAAGCACCTGCAACGGTTAGGGAAGGTAACTTGATTAAAGACGGTTATAGCGAGCTTGTTGACACTCTCCGCCATGATATGAATGCGGGCACGGGTGTTCTTGCTGAAATTGAGGCAAGAGAAAAAGAACGTACAGGCATTAAAAACTTGCGTGTTCGTTATAACAAGGTTTTTGGCTACTATATCGAGGTTACAAATTCTTTCCTTGATAAAGTTCCCGAAGATTATATAAGAAAACAAACCTTAACAAATGCCGAACGCTTTATTACCGAAGAACTTAAGGAAATTGAAAAGCGTGTATTAACCGCAAAGGACCGCATTGTTCAGGTTGAATATGAAATATTTGATACTGTACGTAAAAAGACAGCGGCTGAGGTGGTACGTTTCCAAAGAACGGCAGGCGCTATTGCAAAGCTTGACGTTTTGTGCTCTTTCTCAAACGTATCGGCTGATAATCATTATTGCCGTCCGCTTGTTAATAATAGCGGTACAATCCGTATTAACGATGGACGCCACCCCGTTGTTGAACAAGTTTTGCGTACACCCTTCGTTTCAAACGACACGCTTCTTAATATGACTGATGACCGTTGCGCTATTATAACCGGTCCTAATATGGCGGGTAAATCGACTTATATGCGACAGGTTGCAATTATTACACTTATGGCGCAAATCGGTTGCTTTGTTCCTGCAAAAAGTGCTGAAATTGGTGTAGTTGATGCAATATTCACCCGTGTAGGCGCATCTGATGACTTGGCATCGGGTCAGTCAACCTTTATGGTTGAAATGAGCGAGGTTGCTTACATACTTAAAAATGCTACAAAGCACAGTCTTTTAATTCTTGATGAAATCGGTCGCGGCACCTCAACCTTTGACGGTATGTCAATCGCACGCGCGGTGCTTGAATTTGTAGCCGATAAGAAAAAGCTTGGCGCAAAGGCATTGTTTGCAACCCATTATCACGAGCTCACCCAAATGGAAAATGAACTTTCGGGTGTTAAGAATTATAATATTGCCGTTAAAAAACGCGGTGATGATATTACGTTTCTCCGTCGTATTGTTCGCGGTGGCGCTGATGACAGTTACGGTATTGAAGTTGCAAAGCTAAGCGGTATACCTAATGCGGTTATTGAACGCGCTAAGGAAGTGCTTCGTATGACCGAAAGCGAAGGTTTGGTTACCTATAAAACCGTTAATGAAAGTGATATGCAAATGTCTTTTGAAATGCAGTCTGCACAAGATATTTTAAAAGATTTAAAAGCAATCGACGTTAATACTTTAACTCCTATTGAATCAATGCAAATTTTATTTGATATTTGCAAAAAAGCAAAAGAACTTTAAAAGTGAGGTGTAAATATGCCGAAAATTAACGTTTTGCCCAAAAACGTGGCAGAGCTTATTGCCGCAGGTGAGGTGGTTGAAAGACCTGCATCTGTTATTAAAGAACTTATTGAAAACTCAATCGACGCGGGTGCTACTACAATAACTGTTGAAATTCAAAATGGCGGTATTACTTATATGCGAATTACCGATAACGGTTGTGGTATTTCGGGCGAGGATGTACCCACGGCATTTTTACGCCATGCAACAAGCAAAATTAAAGAAGATAACGATTTAAATTATATTTCAACCCTTGGCTTCCGTGGTGAAGCGTTGGCGGCAGTTTCTTCGGTTTCGCGCGTTGAAATGCTCACTTGCAGCGAAAATGAAGAAATCGGCATGCACTATATGATAGAGGGCGGACAAGAAACCCTTTATGAAGAAGCGGGTTGCCCTAAGGGTACAACAATCATAATACGCGATTTGTTTTATAACACCCCTGCGCGTATGAAGTTCCTTAAAAAGGACGTTTCAGAAGCAAACGCTTGCGCGGCTGTGGTTGACCGTATTGCACTTTCGCACCCCGAAATTTCAATTAAATTTATACGCGACGGCAAGCAAACCCTTAACACTTCGGGTGACGGGCAAATTAAAACCGCTGTTTACAGTGTTCTGGGGCGTGAGTTTGCAAATTCGCTTATCGGCTGTGATGGTGAATATGGCGGTATTGCAGTTTCGGGTCTTATTTGTAAGCCGGTTGCTTGCAAGCCGACAAGAAACAATCAGTTCACATTCTTAAACGGTCGTTTGGTTCGTTCGGGTACAATTATTGCCGCGGTTGAACAGGCATATAAAAACAGCGCAATGATTGGTAAATTCCCAGTTTTTGTGCTTTACGTAAACGTTCCGTTTGATACGGTTGACGTTAACGTTCACCCCGCAAAAACCGAGGTTCGTTTTTCTGATGAAAAGCGTATTTTCGATAGTGTTTATGCATCGGTTAAAAATGCTTTATCAAAGGGAGATACACGCCCCGAAATTAAAATTACGCAACCAACCTTTAACCGTTTTGAAAGAATGACAACCGAAGAATTCAAACAAACGGTAATTAAGACCGAACCCGTAAAGCACGAGGTTAATCACGTTTTAGAAAAGGTTGTTGCCGAACCGATAAAACCAATTATAAAAGAAGAACCTAAAACTTTTACCTTTAAATCACCTCAAAATACAACCTTTGCCGATACGTATTCATTTGTTGGTGAAGACGGCAAGAAAACTGAGCCGATTTACGTTCCAAAGCATAAACAAAAGGAAGTTTTGATTGAAAAAGAACTTGATGAAATAATCGACGAGGACAAGCCGATTATTACGGTTATCGGTCAAGCATTTAATACCTATATCATTGCGCAAATGAATGACAGTATTTTTATGATTGATAAGCATGCCGCACACGAGCGCATTTTGTTTAATAAGCTCAAGAGCGAGCATAAAATTGAGGTTCAAGCACTTTTAACACCTATAACCGCTAATCTTCAAAAGGATGAGTATAACGCGATTATAAATAATCTTGACTTGCTTTTATCGGCTGGCTTTGAAATTGATGATTTTGGCGCTTCTACCGTTGCGGTACGCGCAATTCCTACTACTCTTATAGGTGAGGATATCGCGTCGCTTCTTTCCGAAATGGCTGAAAATTTAATATCTACAAAATCGGTTCAAATTGAAAGGGAAGAAAATCTTTTCCACACAGTTGCTTGTAAGGCGGCAATAAAAGCGGGAAGCCATACAACTACTGCCGAAATGAAGGATTTAGCCGAAAAGGTTTTACTTTCAAAGGATATTATGTATTGTCCACACGGTCGCCCCGTGGCTTATGAAATAAAGAAAAGGGAACTTGAAAAACAGTTCGGCAGAATACAGTGATAAAGGCATTATTCATTGTTGGTCCGACCGCTTCGGGCAAAACTGCTTTAAGTATTTTCTTGGCGAAGGCACTCGGTGGTGAAATAATTTGCGCCGATTCAATGCAAATTTATAAGGGTATTCACGTGGCTTCCGCCGCACCCGACGAAGATGAAAAAGATGGTGTACCGCATCATTTGTTTGAATTTTTAAATTTAGAAGACGAATATTCGGTTGCCGATTACGTAAAGGCGGCTCGAAGCGTTATAAGTGAAATTTCGGCACGCGGTAAATTACCGATAATTGTTGGCGGTACAGGGCTTTACGTTTCATCGCTGCTTGATAATATAGAATATATCGAGCAGGATGCTGACCCCGCACTTCGACAAGAACTTGAAACTAGGTTTGACGAAATAGGCGCCGAGGCAATGCTTTTAGAATTATCGAAATTCGACCCCGAAACCGCTGCACGACTTCACCCCAATAACCGTAGAAGAATTATCCGCGCGTTTGAGGTTTATTTACAAACCGGTAAAACCATTACCGAACAAAATGTTTTGTCTAGGCAAACCCCATCAAGTATAGATCCGTTTGTTATCGGTATAACCTATAAAAACCGCGAGCTTTTGTATGAAAGAATTAACCGCCGCGTTGATGTAATGCTTTCAAACGGTCTTTTTGAGGAGGCAAAGCAAACGGTAGGCAATAATACAAAGGGTGCATTTCAAGCAATAGGGCATAAAGAACTTTACCCTGCGGTATTGGGTGAAGATACGTGTGATAACTGTGCTGAACATTTAAAACAACAAACCCGCCGTTATGCAAAACGGCAGCTTACGTGGTTTAACCGCGATGAACGTATTAATTGGGTTTATCCTGATTTAGACGCTGATTGTTTTAATGCCGCGTTTAATTTAACTAAAGAATTTTTAAAGGAGGAATAGGTTTATGAAAAAATATACGCTGTTAAAATTTGCAATTATCTTTGTTGCGGCGGCGTTTTTTATTAATCAAGCTGTTTCTGCTTTGTATAAACCTGTTTCCACCGAAAGCGCCGTTTTTTATACCGCTAATAACGGTTTTAAAATTACGGGCGTAATTATACGTAATGAAATACTTGTTATAAACGATAACAGCGGTGTTTTACATTTTATGATTGATGACGGTGAACGCGTTGCTAAAAATGGTACAATCGCTAATATTTACGGTAGCGAGGCGGCATCAATTACTTTAAGTCAAATGCAGTCGGTACAAAATAAAATTGATGATATCAATGATATTTTGTCATTTAATGACCTTGAAGCCGCAAACCTTGAACTCATCAACACTCGTGTTGATGAAAAACTTGATTCGTTAGTGTTATCAACTTCAAGCGGTAACTTTTTTGATGTTCAGGATAAAAGTGATGAATTGCTTTATGCTTTGAACCGTCGCCAAGCAGCATTGGGTGATACATCAAGCTTTGCTTCACAGCTTTCTGCTCTAAATAGTGAACTTGAAAGTTTAAAGGCTGGGCTTACAGGTGTAAATGGTGAAGTAAAGGCGGTAGAATCCGGTTATTTTCTTTCTAAAACCGACGGATATGAAAATGTATTAAGCGTTAATAATTTATATGGTGTAACGGCGGAATTTTTAGATACTCTTAAAGCCGAACAAACGTCTAATAACGTTGTTGGTAAGATAGTATCAGACTATGAGTGGTATATCGCCGCCAAGGTTTCAATTAACGATTCGCATAACTATAAAGCAGGGGATACACTTAAAATTTATACCTCGGTTAAATCTTCTCCCGTTTTACCTGTAACCGT